>DASTGC010000273.1:0-18628 GCA_035719485.1 Novosphingobium sp. | reverse complement strand
TTGATGTTGCGGTTGACGACATAGGTGACAGTGTCGCCATTGACCTTGCGGCGCAGCGCGTCGGCTGCGGCGCAGACGTATTCGACATCGTCCTCCCGCGCCGCGAACAGGGCGACGATCTCGTCTTCCGAGAGCGGCTGGGCGGCCATGGCTCGATCCAGCAAGCGCGCGATGGCAGGGCTGGCTGGGCGATGCGGCGTGACCGTCTCCCGCGGCGGCAGGGCAATGCCAGGCGACCAGGTATCAGCACGCGCAAACTGTTCGGCATCGGCAGAGGCGAGCAGGGCGGGCCGTAACGCTGGATCGATCCAGCGAGGTGACGTCCAGCCGGGATAGACGGGCAAGCGCTGGACCAGATCGCGATCGTGAGCCGCGGTGACGGCGCGCAGGCGGGCGATTTCGGGCCAGGGCGCTTCCGGGTTGACGTGGTCTGGCGTGACCGGCGAGACACCGCCCCAGTCGTTGATGCCGGCATCGAGTAGACGACCAAAATCATCGGCGGAAAGATTAGGCGGGGCCTGGATGTTCATGGCCGGGCCCAGGATCAGGCGTGCGGCGGCGACCGTCCAGAGCAGGTCGTCCATGTCCGGCTCGGGCGCGCCGGCCATCGGCGTGCGCTCCTTAGCGCGGAAGTTCTGGACGATGACTTCCTGGATGTGGCCATGGGTCTCGTGCAGATCGCGGATGGCGAGCAGGGCTTCGATGCGCTCAGCCCGGGTTTCGCCAATGCCGATGAGGATGCCCGTTGTGAAGGGAATCGCCAGTTCGCCGGCAAGCCGCAAGGTTTCCAATCGTGCGGCGGGCGCCTTGTCGGGTGAGCGGTAGTGTGCACCACCCTTTTGGCATAGGCGATCGGACACGCTTTCGAGCATGAGCCCCATCGAAGCCGATACCGGGCGCAGGCTGGCGAGCTCTTCGCGGGTCATCACCCCCGCGTTGACGTGCGGCAGCAGGCCCGTTTCAGCCAAAACGGCTGCACACATCTCGCGCAGGTAAGACACAGTCGTTTCATGCCCTAGCGAGGCAAGTTCTTCGCGAGCTAGCGCGAAGCGCTGTTCCGGCTTGTCACCAAGGGTGAACAGCGCCTCGGTGCACCCGGCAGCCTTGCCCGCGCGGGCAATGGCGACGACTTCCTCGCGCGTCAGGTAAGCGCGCTCTCCCTTTTTGGGGGGCTGCGAGAAGGTGCAGTAGTGACACAGGTTGCGGCACAGCTGAGTCAGCGGAATGAACACCTTGGCAGACCAGGTCTGGATCCGGCCGTGGCCCTCGTCGCGCAGGGCCACGGCACGCGCCAGAAGATTTGGCAGGGGCGCGGACAATTCAGCAAGCCATGACGCCAGTTCCTCACGACTGTTTGCGCGGCGCAGGTACCGACCTTCGATTTCGCCTTGTTTCTCGCGGTTATCCGTATTCATCAGGGGTTCGCTAAGCCGCAATTATCGCTGGGTCCACTATCAAATTAAACATTCCGGCCTGGAAAGGGTCGCTGGTCGCTTCCGCCCCGCGCGCACCTCCGGCGCTTATTGATGGCGCCAATAGGGGGCGGCCATTTCGGTTTGAGTTCGGTCGACACTTGTCTAGGATGCGGTGATGACCAATGGTGCCATAGCCGCCCCGACAGATGAACGACCGACCAGCTTCCGGGCTATCCTAGCGGTGCTGCTGGGCGCCGAGTTCGCCTCGGCCCTTCCGGCAGGAATGATCTATACCGCCCTCTCCAAGCTCTACGGCATCTATGGGGACCCGGCACACGTCACCTGGCTGGTCACCGCTTATGCGCTTTCTGCCGCCGCCAGCACTGTACTGTTCAGCCGTCTTGGGGACATCTATGGCCGCGCCAAACTGCTCAAGCTGATGCTGCTGTTCGCGACTGTGGGCTCGGTTGTCAGCGCCGTCGCAACCGATCTGGACGTGATCATTTTCGGCAGGGCACTGCAGGGGGTTTCCACCGCCATCCTCCCCCTCGGTCTGGGAATCTTGCGCGAGCATACGACCGACCTGCGCCAGCGCAACTTCGGCGTGGGCCTGCTCGGCGGTACATACTCCGTTGGCGTGGGCCTGGGTTATGTCCTGTCAGGCCTGATCGTCGACAATCTGCCATGGCAATTCATCTTCGTAGTCAGCGGCGGCGCGGCATTGCTGACGCTGCTGATCGCGCTCAGGATCGTGCGCGATCCCCCGCTGCTGACGGTGCCGAGCCGGCTGGACTGGACCGGAGCAGTATTCGTGGTTCCGGTCACGGCGCTTTTGCTTGGGCTTACCCTCGGATGGAACTCGGGTTGGCGTTCTCCGGTGGCACTTGGGCTGCTGGTCGTGGGCCTGCTTTCACTGGCGTGGTGGGTGCGCCACGAGCTTCGCCAGGAAAATCCTCTGGTTGACGTGCGCCTGCTGGCGAATCCGACAATCGCCATCGTCAATGCCGCGATCTTCTTCACGGCGATGGCGCCGATGATCTATACGCAAGTTCTGTTGCCCCTGCTCCAGCAACCGGTCTGGACTGGAATTGGGCTCGGCGTCAGCGCAACGATGGCCGGGCTGATCAAGCTGCCCACGAACGCCACTTCTGCATCTGCTGCGATCCTGGTGGGCTGGCTGTCGCGCGACCGCTCGATGCGCCCGGCGGTGATCGGCGCGACGCAGTTGAACCTGCTCGCCTTTGTTCTGTTGATTTTCTATCACGATTCCGCCTGGTTCATCATGGCGGTTTCCGTCATCCTGATCGCGCCCGGCGTTACGATCATGTTTGCCTGCGCGCCGGGACTGATCATGAACGCCGCGCCTCCTGACCGGACGAGCGAGGCAACCGGGCTGACATCGGTGCTGCGCTCTATTGCGACCGCGATCGGGACGCAGGTTCTGGCCCTGTCCTTGGCCTCTTCGGCAGTCACTAACGCAAAAGGCCAGTCATTTCCTGACGAACGTGCTTACGTGGTCACCTTCGGAGTGATCACCGTGGCGTGCCTGCTGTCTCTTCTCTGTGCCATGCTGATCCCTCGCGAGACCAATCCCCGGGACGCCGCGTGACCGCTGAAGCGGCTGATCTAGAAAAATCGGACAAGCCTGGTGACGGTGCCGCAATGGCCTTGGCCGGTCGTAACTCCTCTGACAATGTCAGGGGTACCCTGTGGGTGTTCGCTTCGGCGTTCGCCTTCGTGGTCTCGGTATCGCTGGTAAAGTTCCTCGGCCGGAACCTGCCTCCGACCTTGCCCGCTCTGGCCCATCACATGGCCTCGCTTGCAGTCCTGCTGCCGTGGATCGTGCGAAATCCGGTAGCCACCTTCCGCACCTCCAGGCCCGGGCTGATAGTGGGCCGGAGCCTGGCGACCAGCCTGTCCATGCTGCTGGCGTTCTTCGCCTATCAGCGGCTGCCGCTCGCCGAGGCCAATGCGCTATCGTTTTCGCGAGTGCTTTGGCTTGCGCTGTTGGCGGTTCTGTTCCTCGGCGAACGGCTGCCCCCGCGGCGGTTGCTGGCAACGCTTGCGGGCTTCGGCGGGGTGCTGATCGTCCTCAATCCCAGCGGCGGCGCACACGTCCCCATGGTCCCGGCGGCGGCTGGTCTGTGCGCCGCGCTTATGCTGGCGGCGTCGCTGACAGGGGTGAAGTCGCTGACCCGTGACCACGGTCAGGTGACCTTGTTGGCCTGGTCAGGACTCCTTGGGATCGTGTTCACCCTGCCGTTTGCGCTCGCCAGCTGGCGAACGCCCAGCCTGCATGATGCATTGTTGCTCGCGGTCATGGGGTTGAGCGGGGCGGCCACGCAGTTCTGCTATGTGCGTGGGCTAGCCTGGGGAGATGCGACGGTGGTCGCGCCGGTCGACTATTCGCGGATCATCCTCAGCGCCGGGTTCGGGGCGCTGTTTTTCAGCGAGCAGCCGCCCGTCTCGACGCTGGTGGGCGTGGCGATCATCGTGGGATCGACGCTTTATATCACCTGGCATGCGAGCCGGGCAGGCTTTAATCAACCGGTGCCCTGAGCAGAGCCGGCAACCGTTCAGGCGGCGGCCGGCTCTCGCACGATTTCGTCGACAAGGCCTAGGCGCAGCGCGGTTCGGGCGCTGATCCGCTGACCGGTCAGCATTATCCAGGCCGCGGCCTGCCGCCCGATCCGGCGCGTGATACTGACCGTTCCGCCAGCCCCGGGGATCAGCCCCATGCCCACTTCCGGCAAACGCATGAAGGCATCGGGCGACGCGGTAACCCTGCCGCCGAAAGCCGCCATCTCTATCCCGGCTCCGATACAGGCGCCGTGGAGGTGGAAGTGGAACTTCTCGCCCGCACGGGCCAGCATGCGTGCCGGGAGGCGTTCCGTCCGAACCATGTGGCCGGCCGCGCCGCTGCCGATCCGGCCGAAATCGCCCAGCGCTCCGCCTGTGCAGAAACTGTCTCCGGCCCCACGAACGTCGACGCGCCGCAGGTCATGGTCATGCACGGCCAGCGAATAAGCCTCGAACAGCGCGTCGCGCATAACCACATCGACGGCGTTTCGCGTGGCAGGACGGTTGAGCAGGATCGAAAGCACATCGTCGGAGCGCGTGACAACGACCGGTGGTCCCGAATCACCTGCGGGAGCCGAGCTCTCGCGCTCACGGAACGACTTGAGCCAGGCATGGAATTCATCAGCCTGCTGGAGAGCGGCGAAGGCGAGGGATTCCACTGTCAACCCCTCGAGCAGCGGGAGCCGTTCGACCAGGCGCAGCGTCTGGACAAGGATGGTGGACGCGGTGGGATTGGCGGCAACCGCAGCCTCGATCCGTTGCACGTGGGATTCTTCGTTGAGTGACATGTCGAACCCACCCACGCCGGCGATAGATTCGGTGAGCGCGATGCTGGGACAGGGCAGGCTGGCCAGCCACTGCTCGGCCGCCGGGGGCAGGTTGGCAAGGCGCTGCCCGATCGGCCCGGTGAAATCGACGATCAGGCAAGTGCCCGGAGCAATGCCCAAGGCAAGCGGGTCAAATCCTGCAAAGCCATCGAGCAGGCCGGTGATGTCGATCCGCATTCGTGACCTCCCTCAGGGCAACAACACTGTCGAGCCGGTTGTCTCGCGGGCTTCGAGCGCGCGGTGTGCATCTGCGGCATCTTGCAAGGCGAAGCGCTGGCCGATCCGGACCGAAAGCGTACCGTTGGTAACCAGATCGAACAGTCGGGCAAATCCGGCTGCGCGTTCGGCCGGTTCGCGGTAATAGTCGAACAGCGTGGGGCGGGTAGCGAACAGCGAACCGGCGGCAGAAAGCGAGGCCATCGACACGCCAGTGACCGGACCACTGGCATTGCCGAAGCTCACGATCAGGCCGCGCCGCGCAGTGGCCGCGACGGAGGCTTGCCAGGTGGCTGCCCCAACGCCGTCGAAAACAACCTTCACGCCTTCTCCGCCGGTCAGCTCGCGAACGGCAACGGCGACATCATCTTGATCGTAAGTGATCACGTGGTCAGCTCCGGCGGTGCGAGCCATTTCAGCCTTGGCCGCACTGCCCACCGTGCCGATCACGACCGCGCCGATGTGTTTCAACCACTGTACCAGCAGCAGCCCCACTCCTCCGGCAGCGGCATGGACCAGGACCGGCCAGCCGGGTTGCACCCGGGCACAACGTTCGACGAGGGCTTCGGTCGTGGCTCCCTTGAGCAGGACCGCGGCGGCAACTTCATCCGAGACCGCTGCCGGGATCCTGGCGAGGAGGCCAGCTGGGACGTTGCGCGCGGTGGCATAGGCTCCCAGCGGGCCGCTGCAGACACCGACGCGGTCGCCCTCGCGCCACTCGCTCACGCCGGCGCCGACCGCCTCGACCGTGCCGGCAGCCTCGATCCCCAGACCGCTGGGCAAGTCCTGCGGGTAGAGCCCGGTGCGGTGATAGACGTCGATGAAATTGAGCCCTGCCGCACCGGTTCGCATGCGCACTTCGCCCGGGCCGGGCGGTGGCAGGTCGACATCCTGCCATTCAAGAACCTCGGGCCCCCCGTGGGCGGTCAGTGAAATGCGATGTTCGATCATCGGCCAAGTCTGGCAGGCTCGGTCGGAACGTCAATCCTTCGCAAGCTCCCGAGTGGTTTCGGAGCCCTCGTCAATATCGAATGCATCACTCTGATTTACAGTGATTTTTTAAGCGATCAGTAAGGCTTCGCAGGGATATTCCGGATGCGCGCAATGGGAAGCGCGTTAAACAGGGTTGCTCGAACATGGCGGAAATTGCGCGGGAGTGGCTGGTCCCTGACCGGACGGCGAGGGAATTGAGGACAGAACGCAGGGCCACGCCGCGGGTGACGGTGATGATCCGGCCGGCCAAATTGATAGCGGACAAGCGCGAATTCCTGTGCGTCGTGCGCGACGTATCGGAAGCTGGCCTCAAGCTTCGCATGTTCCATAAACTGCCAGGCCATAGTCACCTCACTATCGAGTTTGAAAACGGCGAGCGCCACGCGATCCAGCTTGTCTGGCAAGCCGACGAATTGGCGGGCTGCCGGTTTGTCGAGCAGGTTGACCTGCAGCGGCTCGTCGCGGCGCACGAGGGCCCATACCCGCGCCGGCAGCCGCGCATGCAGGTGGAATTCGGCGCAGTGCTGTGCACTCGCGGGTTGCGAACGCCCGTCACCCTGCGCGACCTTTCGCAACGGGGCGCGGCGATTGACTGTCCCGGGTGGCTGATGATCGACGAGCTGGTCAGGATCGAGAGCGATGTCCTGCCCACCATCCATGCCAAGATCCGCTGGCGCCGCCCTCCGCGCTACGGTGTGGTGTTCGAGCAGACATTCCGGCTGGAGGAACTGGCGATGGCCTGCGCACGCATCGGCCAAGTCTGAGCGCTCAGGATGCGAAGGGGGCAAGTCCGGTGAGGACCATGCGGACGAGGTCGGCCTGTCCGCGGGCGCCGGTCTTCGCGTAGATGCGCTTGGAATAGTTACGGGTCGTCTCGGGGGTAAGACCGAGGCGCACTCCGGCGGGAACCAGTTCCTCTCCCCACGCAAGCGCCACGGCCAGTTCGGCCTCGCGGGCGGAGAGTCCGTGCTGTTGGGCCAGCATTTCCGCCACGGCCGAGGCGGGTGCCGGAGGCTCTGCCCTGGTGAGAGCCAAGACGGCCTTCGGCAGGGCAATGGCGGCTCCGGCGGCAGGGGCGGGTCGAAGCAGGATATCCCTTTTCGGCTGGACGGTATCGCCGACTAATACCTGGGTCCTGCTCCCCGTGCCGAGCTGCGTCACAGCCTGGGCAAGATCCGCACCGCGCGCGCCTGGCAGCTGCAGGGTAGCTCCCGGTCTGACGCCTATCGCCGCAACCTGGCCGGAACCAGCAACTGCGATTCGCCGATCCTGATCGAGCAAGGCCTGGCTCACGCCGAGTGCCGACAGCGCCTCTTCCGCCATCGCAGCCCGGCGGAGCAGTCCATCGAGTTCGCGGATCAGCGCGAATGCTGTGGCAAGGTAGGGCGCAAGGTCCGAGACCAGGGCGCTGTCGCCAGCGGTGAAATCCCGGCTGGTTTGGGTGAGCACTATCCATGCATCCCATCCGGGCTCTCCGGGCACGCGCATGTAGCGACCGTAGCCGGCCGTGGCAGCACTGTCGGCGGTATCGTCGCCAACGCCGAGCTCGATCAGGTCGGCATGGGTGTAAACCCGAAGGGGGCGAAGTCCCGTCGGCAGGGGTGTCCAATCGCTCCCTTCGCTCCTGGGCCTGTCTCTCGCAGTGGAGAATGCCTCTTGCCAGCTGTCGAGCCGGGCGCCGCCCGGGCCGCGAATCATGATGCCAGCCCGCTCTGCCCGCGTGCGAGCGACTAGTCGCGACAGGAATTGCTGCCAGGGTGGCCGGGTAAGTAGCCCGGAGAACAGCGGCTCAACCAGGTTGCGCTCGTCCGTGGGTGCCAAACTCATGCGTCGTGCTCCCATTTGGGAGCATACCTGTCAAGACTAAAGGCCCATGTGCGCCGATAACCAAGGAAGAGGATCTCACCATGAGTGACGCGGCGAGCAGGACTAGCCTGACCCACCTGCAGCGGCTCGAAGCCGAAGCCATCCACATCATCCGCGAAGTCGTGGCCGAGGCTGAGCGCCCGGTCATGCTCTATTCGGTGGGCAAGGATTCGGCAGTGATGCTGCACCTTGCGCGCAAGGCATTCTATCCCAGTCCGCCGCCTTTCCCGCTTCTTCACGTCGATACGACGTGGAAGTTCCGCGCAATGTACGAGCTGCGTGACAGGATGGCCGAGCTGTCCGGCATGGAGCTGCTGGTCTACCACAACCCCGAGGCGATGGAGCGCGGGATCAATCCGTTCGACCACGGCGCGCTCCACACCGATATGTGGAAGACCGAAGGGCTGAAGCAGGCACTCGACAAGTGGCAGTTCGACGCGGCCTTCGGTGGCGCCCGTCGCGACGAGGAGAAGAGCCGGGCCAAGGAACGGATCTTCAGCTTCCGCACGGCCAGCCACGGCTGGGACCCGAAGAACCAGCGTCCGGAACTGTGGAACCTCTACAATGCCCGCAAGAACAAGGGCGAATCGATCCGTGTCTTCCCGATCTCGAACTGGACCGAGCTGGACGTGTGGCAGTACATCCAGCTCAACGACATCCCGATCGTCCCGCTCTATTTCGCCGCGCCGCGGCCGACGGTCGAGCGCGACGGAATGCTGCTGATGGTCGACGATGACCGCTTCCCGCTGAAGCCCGGCGAAGTGCCGGTGGAACGGTCCATCCGCTTCCGCACGCTGGGATGCTATCCGCTGACCGGCGCGGTGGAGAGCGAGGCCAAGACCTTGCCGGAGGTGATCCAGGAAACCCTGCTCACCACCACCAGCGAGCGCCAGGGCCGCGCGATCGACAAGGACGCCGGCGGTGCCGGCATGGAAGTCAAGAAGCAGCAGGGGTACTTCTGATGACGGACCAGACCACCACCGAAGAACCCGTCTACGTCACCGACGCGCTGATCGCGGAGGATATCGACGCCTATCTCGAAACCCATCAGCACAAGACCATGCTGCGGTTCATCACCTGCGGCTCGGTCGACGACGGCAAGTCGACGCTGATCGGCCGCCTGCTCTATGACAGCAAGATGATCTTCGAGGACCAGCTGGACGCGCTCCAGTCGGATTCGAAGAAGGTCGGCACGCAGGGGCAGGAAATCGACTTCGCCCTGCTGGTCGACGGACTTGCCGCCGAGCGCGAGCAGGGGATCACGATCGACGTCGCCTATCGCTTCTTCAATACCGAAAAGCGCAAGTTCATCGTCGCCGACTGCCCCGGCCACGAGCAGTACACCCGCAACATGGTCACCGGCGCGAGCACGGCCGACCTGGCCGTGATTCTGATTGACGCGCGCAAGGGCGTGCTCGTGCAGACCCGGCGCCATTCGTACTTGTGCCACCTGATCGGCATCCGGAACCTGGTGCTGGCGGTCAACAAGATGGACCTGGTCGACTACAGCCAGGAGGTCTTTGACAAGATCGTGGCGGACTACGCCGAATTTGCGAAGTCGATCGGCATAGCGGGGTTCACCGCGATGCCGATATCCGGCTTCAAGGGCGACAATATCACGACCCTGTCAGCCAACACGCCGTGGTACGAGGGGCCGACTTTGGTCGACCATCTCGAGACGGTGGAAGTCAATTCCGCCCAGGACGCGCAGAAGCCCTTCCGCATGCCGGTGCAATGGGTCAACCGGCCGAACCTCGACTTCCGCGGCTTCTCGGGCCTGATCGCCACCGGCAGCGTCAAGTCCGGTGATCAGGTGCGGGTGCTACCTTCGGGCAAGACATCGACCGTCACCCGCATCGTTACGCTTGATGGCGACCTTGAAGAGGCGGTGGCCGGCCAGTCGGTTACGGTCTGCTTTGCCGACGAAATCGATTGCTCGCGCGGCAATGTGATCGCGGTGGCCGACAGTCCGCCGGAAGTCGCCGACCAGTTCGAGACGACGCTGGTCTGGCTCAATGACGAGGCCCTGCACGTAGGCCGCAGCTACTGGCTGAAGCTGGGCACGCAGACTGTTTCGGCAACCGTGCAACAGCCCAAATATGCGGTCAACGTCAACACGATGGAGCATATTGCGGTCAAGACGCTCGATCTCAATGCGATCGGCGTGACCGAAATCGCCACCGATAAGCCCCTGGTGTTCGAGCCTTATGCGGAGAACCGCATGCTCGGCGGCTTCATCCTCATCGACAAGCTTACCAATGCCACCGTGGCCGCCGGCATGCTCAACTTCAGCCTGCGCCGCTCGCAGAACGTACACTGGCAGGCACTGGACATCGGCCGCGAGGCCCATGCCAACCTGAAAAACCAGAAGCCCGCGGTCCTGTGGTTCACGGGCCTCTCCGGCTCGGGCAAGTCGACCATTGCCAATCTGGTCGAGAAGAAGCTGCACCGGATGAACCGGCACACCTTCCTGCTCGACGGCGACAATGTCCGCCACGGCCTCAACAAGGACCTGGGCTTCACCGAGGCAGACCGGATCGAGAATATCCGCCGCGTCGGCGAAGTCGCCAAGCTCATGACCGACGCAGGGCTCATCGTGATCACAGCTTTCATCAGCCCGTTCCGGGCCGAGCGCGAGATGGTGCGGTCGCTGATAGCGGACGGTGAATTCATCGAGGTTTTCATCGATACGCCGCTGAGTGTTGCTGAGGAGCGCGACGTGAAGGGCCTCTACAAGAAGGCACGCAGCGGCCAGTTGAAGAACTTCACTGGGATCGACAGCCCGTATGAGGCGCCGGTGAACGCGGAAATCCGGATCGATACCACCAGCATGACGCCCGAAGCGGCTGCCGCTCTGATCGTCGACAAGCTGCTGGGAGATGCATGATGTCGGTTTACCCCGGAAAGATGACCGATGCCGATCTCGCCGCCCACCTTGCCGAAGTGGCGGGTAGATTGCTCCTCGAGGTGCGGTCGTCGGGCATGCTCAGCCTGAAGTCCCTGGGCAAGGCAGGGGATGCCACGGCCAACCAGTTCCTTGTCCATGCGCTGCGCGAACAGCGTCCTGAGGACGGGTTGCTGTCCGAAGAAGAGAAGGACAACGCCGAGCGCCTTTCGCAAAGCCGTGTGTGGATTGTCGATCCTGTCGATGGCACGCGCGAATATGGCGAGGAGCGCGTTGACTGGGCGGTTCACGTCGGCCTCGCCATCGATGGCGTCGCCAGCATCGGGGCAGTGGCGCTGCCGGGCGCGGGGGCAGTGCTGCGAACCGACCAGCTCAGCCCCGTGCCGCCGGCCCCGGAAATCCTGCGCATGGTGGTCAGCCGCACCCGTCCGGCACGGGAGGCGACCGAAGTCGCCGCACGGCTCGGAGCGGAACTGGTGCCGATGGGCTCCGCCGGGGCCAAGGCCATGGCGATCGTGCGCGGTGAAGCGGATATCTACCTGCATTCGGGCGGTCAGTACGAATGGGATTCCTGTGCTCCAGTCGCCGTTGCGCTGGCGCATGGCCTGCACTGCTCGCGCATCGATGGTAGCCCGCTGGTCTACAACCAGGAAGATGTCTATCTGCCCGATCTGCTGATCTGCCGTAAGGAACATGCGGCCATGGTCCTGGCCGAGGTGGCCCGGCTCGACGCGGTTGCGGAATAGGCGTCTAGCTCGCTGTCGCGATCTGTCCGGCGAGATCGACCAGTCGGCGGGCCTGCTCGAGGTGAAGCAGTTCCGCCATCTTCCCATCCACCCGGATCGCGCCCTTGCCGGCGTTTTCCGGCTGGGCGAAGGCATCGATGATCGCATGCGCGCGGGCCAGTTCATCCGGAGAGGGCGAGAAAACGGTGTTGCAAGGCGCAACCTGGTCGGGATGGATCAGCGTCTTGCCGTCGAACCCCAGCAGCATTCCCTGCTCGGCCTCGGCGCGGAACCGCTCGATGTTGCGGAATTCGTTGCAGACGCCGTCCAGTATGACCAGGCCGTTCGCCCTCGCCGCACATATCGCCTGAACCAGGATCGGCACGAAGGTGGCACGATCGGGGGTCAGCCGTGCCCGCATTTCCCGGGCCAGGTCGTTGGTGCCCACCATCCACAGCGATAACCGGGTGGAACGGGCAAGGGCAGCCAGTTCGAACAGGGCGCCTACCGCGGCGCAGGTCTCGATCATCGCCCACAGCTGGAGACCGGCCGGGGCGCCGGCAAGCGCCTGTTCGCATGCGGCGATGTCGGCCGGGCTCGATACTTTGGGCATGACCACGGCGTCGGCACCCGATGAAGCAATGGCGTTGAGATCGTCGGCGCCCCACGGGGTATCCAGACCATTGGCGCGGATCGCGATCTCGCGGCGGCCAAACCCTCCCGCGCGGACGGCGGCAACGGCCGCCGCGCGCGCCTCAGCCTTGGCTTCGGGCGCCACGGCATCCTCCAGATCGAGTACGATAACGTCGGCGGCGAGGGCTCGCGCCTTTTCGATCGCCCGCGCGTTGGAAGCGGGCAGATAGAGCACGCTGCGGCGGGGGCGATCAGGGGCAAGCATTGCGAGACCTGTCAGGCGATGGTGGCGAAGCCGCCGTACTGTCCGCGGAAGAACAGCATCGGATCGGCATCGCGCCGCGCTTCCAGACCGAGCACCTCGCCAAGCACCAGCCAGTGATCGCCCGCCTCGATCTCGGAATGCAAGCGGCATTCGACCGAGACGGTTGCCCCGGCAAGGACTGGCAGGTTGTGCTTGGAGAGCTCGTATTCGACGCCGGCAAACTTCTCCGGACCCGGACGGGCAACCTGGCGGCACAAATCGGTCTGGTCGCTGGCAAGCACATTGACGCAGAAATGCCCCGCCTGCCTGACCACCGGCCAACTGCCGGATCGCTTGTCGGGAAAAAAACCAACCAGCGGCGGGTCGAGCGACACCGAGGTGAACGATCCCACTACCAGCCCGCAAGGTTTGCCGTCGGCATCCAGGGCGGTGACCACGCAGACGCCGGTAGGATAGTGGCCAAGGACGTGGCGGAAGGTTGCCGCCTCGATCTGCATTTCGCTCACACTATTCTCCGGATCCCGCTGTCGCCCTCGCAATGGGCAAACCGCGCTGGTCGCGCAAGGGGGGAAATTGATTCACGAAAGGGACGGGTCAGGCGCGATCGGTGCTCGCCGCCGGACCTTTGCTGCTGGCGCGCTCGACGAGGCGGACGGGCACCCGGCGTTCAGGGGTGGGCTGGCCGGCGATCTGCTTGAGCAGCTTATCGACCAGCATGGTTCCGGCGGATTGGAAATCCGGTTCCAGAGAGGTCAGTGGGGGGATCGAGTAGGCGCCCGAGCGGATCCCGTCGAAGCCGACGACGCCGACCTGTTCGGGCACGGCAATGCCGCGCTCGTGCAGTTCCAGCAGGACGCCCAGTGCGATCTGGTCGGAGCAGACGAAGACGGCATCAAACGGCTCACCTCGGGCGATGAGGTCGCGGATAGCCTTGCGGCCCTGGTCCTCGCGGGCAAGGGATTCATCGATCTGCACATCCCGGGGCGCGAGACCCGCTTCACGCATGCGCTCGGCATAGCCAACATAGCGCTCGGTGAACTGCCGCTGGGGCGAACCGTCGGAGGTGATGCACACGATCTTCCGGTAGCCGGAATCGATCAGGTGACCGGTGGCGAGACGGGCGCCCTGGTGGTTGTCGGATCGGATCCAGTCCAGATCGTCAAACGGCGAGCCCCAGTAGCAGACGTGGGCCCCTTCCTCGCCAAGGTGGCGATAATAATCCCATGCCGGACGGTTGGCAGTTGTGCCGATGACGATCAGCCCATCGGCCTTGCGCTGTTCCTCGTAACGCCCGGCAAGGCTATCAGGCCTCGCCTGGAATGAGACAATCGTTTCGTGTCCCCTGTTCGAGGCCGCGGCGCAGATGGCGCCAAGCAGGGAGAAGTAGAAGGGGTTGACGTCTGCGTGGTCTTCTTCCTCGCGGCTGATCACCACGACCGCGATCGTACCGGTGCGCCCGGTGCGCAGCCGTGCGGCGTTCTCATCGACGAAGTAGTTGAGCTGGCGGGCAGCCTCGACCACCCGGGTGCGGGTGGGCTCGCTCACCACCGGGTCGCCCGCGAGCGCGCGCGACACGGTCGACTGGCTGACTCCAGCCAGCGCCGCCACGTCGAACGAAGTTATCCGGTGCCCGCGCACTCTTTCGCCATCAATTGAGATCCCGGGCAGCTTTTCGGCGCTTGGGAAGCGAATGTAAAGGGTTGCGAACCTTGTCCGCCATTTGGACTCAGGCGACCAGGTGAGGGCCGAGCACGACCAGCAACTTGGTGTCGATCGCATCGCCCAACGCCCGGCGCCCGGCAACGAAGGCGGGCAGATCGGCCAGCCGGACCCGGTGGACGGTGATATTCTCCCCTTCGGTGCCGCCGCCCGCGCTCACCTTGACGAGGCCGCGCGCCCGGATCAGGGAGTAGCTTTCGCTGACCATGCCCGGTGACGACCAGAACTCGCCGATCGCCTCCATCGCGGCGGCGCGATAGCCGGTCTCCTCCTCGAGTTCGCGCGCTGCCGCAACGAGATCGTCCTCCCCGGCAAGCTCGTCATGGTCGCCGATCAAGCCGGCTGGCAGTTCGATGCAGTTGCGGCCAAGCGGCACACGATACTGTTCGACCAGGATGACGTGGTCGGCCTCGTCGATGGCGAGAATGACAGCGGCACGGATCCCTCGGGAGCGGGACACGTATTCCCAGTTTCCGCGGACCTTGGTGGTAATGTACTTGCCCGCCCAGACGACCTGCTCGGGCGGTTGCTTATTGCTGTCGTTCACTCAAACCTCGATCAGCCGGTCCGGCAATTCGTTGATGTCGCCCGCTTCGCGGGGCAGGTGCGTGGCAAGGACCGCGCCTACGCGTTCGACGGTGGCGATGAGCCCCTCGGCCATACGCCCTGCCTTCAAGTGCGCCAGCATGGCCGCCAGCGCTTCGCCCCACAGGTCCGCCGCCACCCTGGTAGCAATGGTCTCGTCCGCCAGGATCTCGGCCCGGCGCTCGGCCAGGCTGAGGTAGATAAGGATGCCGGTGCGCCCGCTGGTCCGACGTTCCGCTCCCATCCGGAAGGCAGCAAGGGCGCGGGCGTGAACCCGGGCGTGGCGGATCGGTGCGGGAACCAGCGCCACGCGCAGCGGGCGGTAAAGCAGGATGAACCAGGTCGCGGCGAATTTGAGCGCGGCGACCAGCGCCGCCGCGCCGAACAGGCGCCCGGGAGACCAGTGCTCGGCCCAGTCGCCGGTAATCCGGTCATAGATGCCGAGGTAGAAGTCGGGCGCCCATGCGATCACGAGTAGCGCGGCGAGGGCCACCAGCGCGGACCAGGCCATGGCAACATCAGCGTAGTCGTCAGAGCGCGCGGCGATCACGGTGACGATCTCGCCCGAGGTCGTGCCTTCCGCCGCCGCGACCGCCGCGGCTACGCGGGCGCGGTCGTCGTCGGTCATCGGGGTGAGGCGGGTCATGCGCGTGCTCCTACCACGATCCCGACGAGCCACCGCCGCCGAAGCTGCCGCCACCCCCGGAGAAGCCGCCGCCTCCGCCGAAGCCGCCACCGCCGCCCCAACCCGAGCCGCCGCCGCGGTTCATGTGGCTGAGCGCGTCGAAGACGATCAGCGGGCCGAGGCCGCCTGAGCTGTAGCGCCGCCCGCCGAAGCCGCGACGCAGGGCGGGGAGGACAAAGAACAGCACGAAGATAATGATGAAGAACACGGTGCCCGGATCGACCCCGCCGGAGCGCTGCGGGGCCGCGGCCTGGGCGGCGATCTTCTGGGCTTCGTCAGGCGGCAGGGTCAGCTGGTGGATGATGGCATCGGTGCCAGCCTCGATCCCGCCGGGGAGGTCACCCTGCTTGAAGCGCGGAACGATGTGCTGCTGGATGATCAGCGAGGAGAGCCCGTCGGTCAGCGTGCCTTCGAGGCCATAGCCCACCTCGATTCGCACCTTGCGCTCGGTGGGCGCGACGATCAGCAGGGCGCCGGTGTTCTTGTCCTTCTCGCCGATCCCCCAGTGGCGGCCGAGCTGGTAGCCGTAGTCGGCAATGTCGTAGCCCTGCAGGTCGGGCAGGGTGGCGACGACCAGCTGGCGGTGCGACTGGGCTTCGAGCGCGGCGAGCTTCTGGTCGAGCCGGGCTTTCTCGTCGGGCGGAATGACATGGGCCGCATCGACCACGCGACCGGTGAGCGGGGGGAAGGTGGGTTCGGCCCAGGCGGAGAGCGGCGCCAGCAGGGCGAGCGCGGCGAGGCAGATCAGGAAGAAGTTGAGCCAAAGCTGCGCACCCGAGGCACGGAGCGCAGACCTGTCCGAAAAAACCGCGTCGTTCCGGGCTTGACCCGGGACCGGGCTGTTCTTCTGCCACGCTGCCGGTGGCGGCACCGTCGCGCGAAGGCAGCCTGGCCCCGGGTCAAGCCCGGGGCGACGAAGTTTCGAACGAAAGGTTGCGTTCACAGCCCTAGAGCTTGCCTTCGAGGCTCGGGGCCACTTCCGCGCCGGGCGTGACGGCCTGGTAGGGGACCATCGGCTTGGCGCCGTAGATCACCTTGGCGGCGACGATGGCCGGGAAGGTACGGATGGTAGTATTGTATTGCTGGACCGCGCCGTTGTAGTCGCGCAGCGCCACGCGGATGCGGTTTTCCTGGCCCTCAAGCTGGCTTTGCAGCATCTGGTAATTGGTGATCGACTTGAGCTCGGGATAGGCTTCCACGTTCGCCAGCAGCCGGCCGAAGCCCATCATCGAGGTGGACAGCTGGTTCTGCGCGTCCTGGAAGGCCTTCATCTTGGCCGGATCCTTGAGGTCGTCGCCCGAGATCTGGATCGAGGTCGCCTTGGCCCGCGCCTCGACCACGCCGGTAAGGATGCCCTTCTCCTGCTCGGCCGCGCCCTTGGCGACAGCGGCGAGATTGGGGATCAGGTTGGCGCGTTCCTGGAAAGCGGCTTGGACATCGGCCCACTTGGCCTTGGCGTTCTCCTCCTGCGTCGGCACCGTGTTGATCCCGCAGCCCGATAGCATGAGGCTGGCGGCGAGAACGGGTGCGATGCGAACGGCATGTGGCGTGAGCCGGGGTGCAGTCACGGGTGGTCCCTCCATGGCATGGCGTGCGCGAAGCGCGGCCAATGCGCGCGAACATAGTATGCAGGCGGGAACGTTCAAGCGGCGCGTGGGCTCCCTAAGCCGATTGCACAGGCCATCGTTTCGGGGCAGAACTTGTGCGCAAGGGTCGGTTGCAGGCAATCCCGCAATGGAGGGGACCGAAGATGCTTTCCGAATTCAAGGCTTTCATCGCTCGCGGCAATGTTCTCGATCTCGCCGTCGGCGTGATCATCGGCGCGGCCTTCGGCAAGATCGTCAGCTCGCTGACGGACGATGTGATCATGCCGCTGATCTCCAAGGCGACCGGCGGGATCGATTTCTCGCAGAAGTACGTGCTGCTGGGTTCTATCCCGGCGGACTACAAGGGCGAGATGACCTATGCCGCGCTGAAGGCTGCGGGCGTGGCGATGCTTGGCTACGGCGCCTTCGTCACTGCGGTGATCAACTTCCTGATCCTGGCCTTTGTGATCTTCCTGATCGTGCGCCAGGCCAACCGCCTGATGCCGCCCCCCGCCGCCGCACCCGCCGGGCCGAGCGAGGTGGAGCTGCTCGCGGAAATCCGCGACGCGCTGAAGAAGTAGCAGCGGTGGAGGGGGGAAGGTTCGGCCCCCTTCACAACCCGGGCCGCACTGCCTATATTCGCCCCTGCCGGTTTCGGCCGGCTATGGCGATAAACTGCGGCGTGCAATAGGCGCAGCGGACCCGGGGGCGGTACCCGGCGGCTCCACCAAGACCCCCGCCCAGGCGAGGGCGTTGACGGGGCCGAACTAGGATCGACGTGTGTTGAAAAGCGCTGTTTTTGCCCGGGCTGAGTAACCCGTTAAAGGCTCAAAACTCACAAGTGCCAACGACAACGAAGCACTTGCTCTTGCTGCGTAATTCTAGGGGCTAACGCCCTGACCTTACAAAGCCAAGAACGCGGTTGAACCCACCGGGCAACAGAAGGGAATTCAGCGGCTGGGGGCGAGCCGGGCAACAGAATCGCCCCACTTTTGCGGCCGTGAAGCGCTCCATGCCGGGCTGCAAATCTCGCCTTTCTGCGCTTCCGGCGCTCACGTACTGGAGTACGCTGCGCGCCGGTTCTCGAAATTCACGATTTTCGCCGCGGCCTAAAGCGCCTCACGGCCGCAAAAGCACTTGCCCGCAGTCAGAAGCTCAGAACGTCTCGACGTCGCGCCGTTCCTTTTCGGCTTTTTCGTACCTCAGGCAGTCGAGGATCTTGGCACCGGCCATGAATACGGCGCCCGTGGTGGCGAGGAACAGGAGCTTGCCGCCGAAGCCGGGGTACTGCTCGAGATAGTGCGCGCCGCGGGCCGTGGCGCCGAGGGCGAGGGCGTAGATGATGAGGAACGCCTCGATGCGCGTCTTGATCACGAAGAGGCGGCCGACCTTGCGCAACATGCCCTGACCCAGTTCCCTTGGCCGCTGCGGACCGGCCGCAGCGCGTTTACGAGTTACTACGCAACGATCATGCCACGCGCCGCGTTCCGCGGGAAGGGGTGGTTAACGCTTCGGCAAGTGTAAGGCCAGCCGACGGACCCGGTCAGGCGCTCAGGGCCCCGGCGATGACGACAAATTCATCAACCGACAGCGTCTCTGCTCTCCGCGCCGGATCGATGTCGAGCTGC
>DASTGC010000272.1:0-3773 GCA_035719485.1 Novosphingobium sp. | reverse complement strand
TTACTCACCCGTTCGCCACTCGCCACCAGGATTGCTCCCGTGCTGCCGTTCGACTTGCATGTGTAAGGCATGCCGCCAGCGTTCAATCTGAGCCAGGATCAAACTCTTCAGTTCGATCTTGAATGTTTGCTCAAAGAATTGAAGTGAACTTCACTTCAGTGAGCGTTTGAGACCTTGCGATCTCGAGTCTTTCGACTCTTGGCATCCGCCTTCAAACGCCCACGCTTATCGGCTGTTAGTTTTTAAAGAGCTTGCCTTGCGGCGTTGCTGATTTCGTTTGCCGTCATCAGCGAAGAAAGAGATTCTGACATGTTTTTGTTAACCCTGTCAAGCACTCAACTTCTTCTTTTTCTTCGCTTCGTTTGCGGCTGCTCGTTGGCGGCTGCTGCTCAGCGAAGACCGCGACTATAGCATCTTTTGATGACCGCGCAAGTGCCTGCAATTCCGACGCGGAAGTCACGGCATCCGGAGAGCCTGCACCGCGTGGCACTCGTGCTGCGGGTCGTCCGATCCGAGCACACGGTCGACGCGCCCCGCCCAGCGGGCGCTATCGGCCCGGAGGATGCGCTGCTTGATCGTGGCGATCTGGGTCGGATGCATAGAGAAGCTGCGCAACCCCATGCCGAGCAGGAGGTCCGTGAACGCTGGATCGCCCGCCATCTCGCCGCACACGCTCACATGCCGACCGGCCGCCTTGGCCTGGGAGATGGTGTCCGCGATGAGACGCAGCACCGCGGGGTGCCATGGGTCATACAGATGGGCCACCGATTCGTCCGCCCGGTCGATCGCCAAGGTGTACTGAATGAGGTCGTTCGTGCCGAGCGAGACGAAATCGAAGTGGCGAAGGAAGGCGCGCAGCACCAGTACCGCCGCCGGCACTTCGACCATGGCCCCGATCTCCACGTCGTTGAACGGCTTGCCCGCGTCCCGCAGCTGCTGCTTGGCACGCGCCAGCGCCTCCAGCGTGTGGCGCACCTCTCCAAGGTGGGCCACCATGGGGAACAAGATCCGGACCTTTCCGTGCGCGCTCGCCCGCAGGATGGCCCGAAGCTGCTGCCGGAACATGCCCGGCTCGGACAAGCTCCAGCGGATCGCTCGCAGCCCCAGCGCGGGGTTCAGCGCGTGCTCGTGCCGCAGTTCGTTGACGGTCATCCGGTCCAGCGGCTTGTCCGCCCCGATGTCGACCGTCCGGATCGTGACGGGCATGCCCTGCATCGCCAGCACAACAGACCGATAGGCCTCGTACTGCTCGTCCTCGCCGGGCAACTCGCCATCCCGGTTCATGAAGAGGAACTCCGTGCGGAAGAGCCCCACCCCAACCGCACCCGCGTCCACTGCCGCCACCGCGTCGCGCGGCAGCTCGATGTTCGCCAGCAGTTCGACCCGCTCGCCGTCCAGCGTGACCGCCGGCGTGTGACGCAGCCGTGACAGGCGCTCGCGCTCCAAGTCGCTCTGCCGCTGCCTGAATCGATATTCCTCCAGCACGATGGGCGAGGGGTCGACGATGACCACACCGCTGTCGCCGTCCACGATCACCCAGTCGTCCTGCCGGATGATTCGGCTGGCCTCGCGCGCACCGACCACCGCCGGGATGTCCATGCTCCGCGCCACGATGGCCGTGTGGGACGTGCGCCCGCCCACGTCCGTGACGAAGCCGGTGAACACGCTGCCCTTGAACTGCAGCATGTCGGCCGGCGCGATGTCGTTGGCGATGAGAACCAGGGGATCCTCGCCGCCGAAATCACGCGCAGGTACGCCGGGAGCCGGCGCGTAGGACGTCGCCGCGCCCTGGTCCATCGCGCGCAGGATGCGCTCGACGACCTGTTCCAGGTCGGCCTTGCGCTCGCGCAGGTAGGCGTCCTCCATCTCGTCGAACTGGCGGGCGAGCACCTCCAACTGTGCCGACAGCGCCCACTCGGCGTTGTAGTGGCGTTCCTGGATCCACTGCTTGGTGGCCCCGGTGAGGGCGTCGTCATGCAGCAGCATCAGGTGCACATCCAGCAACGCCGAGAGCTCTCCGGGCGCCTCCGGCGGAAGGTCGCGCTTCAGGAGCGTCAGCTCCGCTGCAACCGCATCGCGGGCGCCACGCAGCCGTGCGATCTCTTCTTCGACCGCGCCCTCGTCGATGAAGTAGTGCGCCACATCGACGCGACTGGAGGCCACGAGCACGGCCCGGCCGATGGCCACGCCACGCGACACCGGCAACCCGAACACCTGGAAGCTCATGCCGGGGATGCTAGCAGTGGCACGACGGATCGCGCACCCGCAAGATCTTGCGGCTCGCCGCCGCCGAAGCACCCCAAACGCGCGCCACGCCGCCCTGCTGCAACGGCGCGCTACTGACCTTCGCCGAACTTGTCGTTGATCAGCGCCACCAACGCGTCCATCGCCGCCTGCTCGTCCTCGCCGGCGGTCTCGATCTCGACGTCGCTGCCCAGGCCGGCCGCCAGCATCATCACCCCCATGATGCTCTTGGCGTTGACCCGGCGGCCACCGCGGCTCATGAACACCTCGCTTCGGAAGCTGCCGGCCAGTTTGGTGAGCTTGGCCGATGCGCGCGCGTGCAATCCCAGCTTATTGCTGATGGTGACGGTGGTCCTGATCATCTCGTCCCGGCTTGTACGTCTGGTTCTGCGGCCGCGAGGAGGCCACCTGCATCACACCCTGCGTCGCCCCGGCGACGGCCCGGGCAACGACCGCGTCGAGCGGCTCGTCCACGTAGCACAGTGAACGCCACAACATCGGCACATTGACGCCCGCGATCACCTTCACCTGAACGCCATCGCCCATCCTCTGCGCCACGTTGCACGGCGTCGCGCCGAAAACGTCGGTGAAGATGATGGCCTCCGGGTTGCGGATCATGTCCAGGAGTTCCCGGGCGCGCGACTCGATCTCCTCGGGGGTCATGTCCGAGGAGACGTCCAGCGCCTCGAGGCGGCTTGCGCAGTCGGGGAACGCATGGCTGGCCACGGTCTTCAGTGACGAGGCAAGCGGTGCGTGCGCGATGATGAGCAGGCCGGGCATGACAGGGCGATTATGGGCAGTTCGCGCATCCCGGGGCCCCAACCGATTCGCCACTGCGGTGCCCGCGCCACATCGACGGGCCTCATCGTGCCGGTCGGGGCGCCCCCAGAAAGGTCTCCGCCGCCTCGGCGGGAATGCTGGACCCGACCACGCTCGCCTGGTAGACCCTGACCCCCTTGGCGAAGACGAGGGCCTGCTGCTCGATGCGGCCTCCGTCCGGGCGGCGCCCCTTTGCGACGACCCGGCCAGCCTGGGGATGGGGGGTCATTCCCGGGACGCTCGCCGCCGCCGCGGCCTCGGGCGCCGCTCCGATGTTGGCTCCTGCCAGCGCCTTCAGTTCACCAAGCGCCGGGCCGACCGCGGCCGGATCTGCCATGTCGGCATAGGTCAATGCGAAGGTCGTCCCCGCGACGTTGCAGACGAACATCTCCATCCGGACGCTCGCGCCGGCCAGCGGAACAGTGCGCGAATGGTGATCCGGCCGGCAGGGAAACGACGCGATCACGCCACTGCCCTCAGGCTCGAACTCGCGCCAGTCGAGGGCTGGAGAACAACCCAACACGACGAGGGCCGCGGCCAGGACGGCCATCGTGGGGATCCGCATGCCCGGATTATCCGGTCCGGGTTGGCCAACCGGGGCTGCTCCACAATTCCGAGATGAGTTCCCTGCCCTTCGCATCCGCCGGCAACACCCAGGCGCTGGCCGGCATTCGCGTCCTCGACCTGTCGCGCGTTCTGGCCGGCCCCTG
>DASTGC010000271.1:0-9971 GCA_035719485.1 Novosphingobium sp. | reverse complement strand
CGTCATGGTCGAAGGCGAAAGCGGGCTGATCGCGATAAGCCCGCCGCGTCGCCGGCCCCGGTTCGAACCATCGCTTCGCCGGCTGACCTGGCCGAACGGCGCGCAGGCAACGCTCTATTCGGCGCTGGAACCCGAATCGCTGCGCGGGCCGCAGCACAGCCATGCATATCGGGCAGGCGCAAAAGGAACTGACGGTCAACGAGGCGCTCGCGCGCACGGACGCACTTCTGCATATCGCCATTGAAGGCACAGCGACCAGCCCGCCGGCAACGCCAACGAACGGCGAGGCCTGGATGGTCGGCGCTTCGGCGACCGGTATCTGGGCGGGGCACGATGGCCAGATCGCCTGTCGCCAGGCGGGCAACTGGCTCTATATTCAGCCCCGCGACGGCTTGCGCGTGCTTGACCGGTCAACCGGCCAGGACAGACGCTATGCCGGAAGCTGGCAGATTGCGACATCCCCTGTGGAACCTTCCGGCGGATCGACAGTTGATACCCAGGCCCGGGCGGCAATCGGCTCGATCATTGCTGCCCTGCGAACTGCAGGCGTGTTGCCGGGTGCCTGATCGGGCGGACATTGTTGTTCAGGGAGGGTCATGCGGGACATGAGAATTGCAATCGCCAAAACTTCCGGAATAGCGACTTTCTTGCAACAGTTGTAGATTTTGCCGGCTTGCGCGTCTGTCGCTTAGGCGATAGACAACCGCTACTCGGTGGCTCAAAATCTCTAAATAGGGGAAAAAGAATGCGCAAACTCGTCATTGGAATGGCGCTGGCGACTACTTCCGCCTTCGCCACGCCAGCTATGGCGCGCGATGGTGCGTGGTATGCTGAACTCGACTTCGGTCCGATGCTGGTCGAAGACTCCAAGGCTACCATCGATGGCGTTCGCAATGCCGCATCGATCGACCACAAGTATGGTTTCGATGGCGGTGGTGCGGTCGGTTACGACTTCGGCAGCTTCCGTCTCGAAGCCGAAGCCAGCTACCGCAAGGCCCGCAACGACAACGCTTTCATCAACGGACAGCGGTTCGACATTGGCGGCAACGCCAACGCCCTGTCCTTCATGCTGAACGGCATGCTGGACTTCGGTCCCGATAACGGCCTGCAGGGCTTCGTCGGCGGTGGTGCCGGTGTTGCTCGCGTCAAGTACGCGGTGTCGCATCCGAACCTTCTGAACGACAGCGATTCCCGCTTTGCATGGCAGGCGATTGCCGGTGTCCGCGCGCCGATCACCGATACGATCGACGTTGGCATCAAGTATCGCTTCTTCAACGCCGACAAGCTGCGCTTCATCGACGCCGCCGGCGATCCGGTGAAGGGTCGTTTCCGGTCGCACAGCCTGATGGGCACGCTGACCTTCAATTTCGGCGAACCGCCGGCTCCGCCGCCGCCCCCGCCGCCCCCCCCGCCTCCCCCGCCGCCTCCCCCGCCGCCGCCGCCTGTCGCGGTTTGCAACAAGGGACCGTACATCGTGTTCTTCGACTGGGATAAGTCGGACATCACGCCTGAGGCCGCGACGATCCTCGACAGCGCGATCACCGCTTACGGCAACTGCCAGAGCGTTCCGATCATGCTCGCGGGCTATGCTGACCGTTCGGGTACGCCGAAGTACAACCTCGGCCTGTCGAACCGCCGCAACGCCTCGGTCCAGTCGTACCTGACCGGCCACGGCGTCCCCGCCGGTGCGATCACCGCGCAGGGCTTCGGCGAAGCCAACCCGCGCGTGCCGACCGCCGACGGCGTCCGCGAACTGCAGAACCGCCGCGTGGAAATCACCTACGGTCCAGGTTCGGGCATGTAATCAGCGCGCAAGCGTTGAACAGAATTGGGGGCCGGAGCGATCCGGCCCCTTTTTCTTTGCCCTTGGCGAACCGGGCAACTCCGCTACGGTGAGACCATACGACGGGGGGAAGTTCCATGCGCTTTGTACTTTGTCTGGCCGCCGCTCTTCTCGTGATTGAACCTGCCTTGGGGCAAGGGGTTGGAGGTGACGAAGTCATCGTCACGGCCAAGCGCAGGGAGGCTGACGACTACGACGCAAGCGTGCCCGTGATCGGCCTGCGCAGAACTGCCGACTTTGCTGTCCAGGAGGTTGTCGTATCCGGAGACACCCGGGATCCTGACAAGCGCCATGCCGAAATCTACGAGACCATCAAAGGCGCAATCGCGCTGGCGGCCAAGCGCGGGGGCATAGAACTCGCCACAGGGGAAATGGTGGTCGAGCCACTGACACTCGCCAATTACCGCAATCTAACCCTAAAGAACGATGGGCGGCCGGACAGTGAGCGAACGAGCTTCCTGATCAAGACACGTCTGGCGGCCGGAATGGACGCGAAGGGGGCGCTCGATCAGATTACCGCATTCATCAAGGCGGTGCAGCCGGTTGGCCGGGCGGAACTGAAGAAGAATGACGATCTGACGCTGTCCGTCGTCAACCCCGACCAGTATCGCAGCCAGATAATCGATCTTGTGGCGGCCGACGCGCGGACCACCGCCCAGAAGCTTGGGCCGGAATATGCGGTCGAGGCCAAAGGCCTGGATCGGCCGGTCGAATGGTCACGCGCCAGCCTGACCGAGGTATTCCTCTATGTGCCCTATTCCTATTCGATAGTGCCGAAGCGCTAGGACAGCGCCTTTACCCCTCCACCACCGCCTGCGGCGGCGGTCCCCTTCCCCATTTGTGCTTCGCAAAAATGGGGAGGGCCTTGGTTCTCAGTCGAACAGGCTCGACACCGAGCTTTCGTCGGCAATCCGGCGCATGGCTTCGCCGATCAGCGGGGCGATGGCGAGGACGCGGATGCGGTCGCTTTCGCTGGTGGCTTCGGTCGGCTGGATGGTGTCGGTGATCACCAGTTCCTTGAGGGCCGACGCGTTGACGCGGCTGACGGCCGCGCCAGAGAGGACGCCGTGGGTGATGTAGGCGGTGACCGAGGCGGCGCCGGCGTCCATCAGGGCCTGGGCGGCGTTGCACAGGGTGCCGCCCGAATCGATGATGTCGTCGATCAGGATGCAGGCGCGGCCCTTGACCTCGCCGATGATGTTCATGACCTCGGACTGGCCCGGCTTGTCGCGCCGCTTGTCGACGATGGCGAGCGGGGCATTGTCGAGCCGCTTGGCCAGGGCCCGGGCGCGGACCACGCCGCCGACGTCGGGCGAGACGACCATCAGCGGCTGGCCGCCGTAGCGCGCCTGGATATCGGCGGCCATGACCGGGGCGGCATAGAGGTTGTCGGTCGGGATATCGAAGAAGCCCTGGATCTGGCCGGCGTGGAGATCGACCGCAAGGACGCGGTCTGCCCCGGCGGTGGTCATCAGGTTGGCGACGAGCTTGGCCGAGATCGGCGTGCGCGGGCCGGGCTTGCGGTCCTGCCGGGCGTAGCCGAAGTAGGGCACCACCGCGGTGATCCGCTTGGCCGAGGCGCGGCGCAGCGCATCGATGCAGATCAGCAGTTCCATCAGGTTGTCGTTGCAGGGATAGGAGGTCGACTGCACGACGAAGACATCCTCGCCGCGGACGTTCTCGTGAATCTCGCAGAACACTTCCTCGTCGGCGAAGCGGCGCACGGAGGCGTCCGTCAACGGCAGTTCGAGGTAGCCCGCAATCGCCCGCGCCAGGGGCAGGTTGCTGTTGCCGGCCATGATCTTCATGCGCGATTCCCTTCCGCCGTGTCCACGAGGGCTCCTAGCGGAGGGTCGCGCAATTGCAATATTCGCGACGGGGCGCGGCGGGGAAAACCCCGGTGCGCAGCGATGCGCCTACTTTCGGCGGTGGGTCCCGGAGACCCGCCGCACGGTGCCCGAAGAGGCCCGCATTACGATGGATTCGGTGGAGAGGGTACCGTTCTTGTGGTGCTTGACGCCCTTCAGCATCGACCCGTCGGTGACCCCCGTAGCAGCGAAGATGCAATCGCCCTTGGCCAGTTCATCGCGGGTGTAGATCCGATCGAGATCGGTGATGCCCCACTTGCGGGCGCGGGCCTTCTCGTCATCGTTGCGGAAGACGAGGCGGCCGTTGAACTGGCCGCCCACACAGCGCAGGGCCGCAGCGGCGAGGACGCCTTCCGGCGCGCCGCCCTGGCCCATGTAGAGATCGACGTTGGTTTCCTCATCCGTCACCGCGATCACGCCGGCGACATCCCCGTCGCCGATCAGGACGACGCCGCAGCCGAGGCTGCGCAATTCCGCGATCAGTTCGGCATGGCGGGGCCGATCGAGGACGCAGACCATGATATCGGACGGATCGACGCCCTTGGCCGCGGCCACGGCCCTGACGTTCTCGGACGGGCTCTTGGCCAGGCTGATGATACCCTCGGGGTAGCCGGGACCGACCGCCAACTTGTCCATGTAGACGTCGGGGGCATTGAGCAGGCCGCCTTCCTCGGCAACGGCGAGGACCGCAAGGGCATTGGGCCCGGCCTTGGCGCAGATCGTGGTGCCTTCGAGCGGATCGAGCGCGATATCGATGCGCGGGCCGGTGCCGATAGCCGAGCCGACCTTTTCCCCGATATAGAGCATCGGCGCCTCATCGCGCTCACCCTCGCCGATGACGACGGTTCCGTCCATGTAAAGGCCGTTGAAGGCGGCGCGCATGGCTTCGACGGCCGCATGGTCGGCGGCCTTCTCGTCACCCCGGCCGATCAGCTTGGACGCGCCGATGGCGGCGGCTTCGGTGACACGCACCATTTCGAGCACGAGGACGCGGTCAAGTACCTTGCTGGGGGGAGTGTCGGTCATGGCTTTCCCTGTGTAGCGCAATGGCGCGGCGTGGAATGGCGGGAGGCCTAGACCGGGCAACGGGCGCTGTCGAGTGCCGCGCCGGCAATTTCCGCATACCTATGCGAAAAGGGCGGACAGGGTTCGCGATCAGTCGCCAAGGATCTGCATCACCAGCGGCGCGCTCGACAGGCTGGGCGAGCCCTCGAGCAGGCGCAGGGCCTCGGACACTGCGCTTTCGGGCCCTTCGTGAGTCACCATGGCCACGAGCACCTCGCCATCGGCTTCGGCGCGGCCCTTCTGGATGAAGCTCTCGATCGAGACCCCGGCGTCGCGCATGGCGGCGGTGATCTCGGCGAGGACGCCCGGGCGATCGGCGACAATGAAGCGGACATAGGCCCGCCCGATGCGGTGGCCGGTGGAGGCCCGGTCCATCGCCTCGAGCTCGGCCACGGGGACGGAGAACGGCGCGCCGATCTCTCCCCGGGCGATGTCGATGAGGTCGGCCACCACCGCGCTCGCGGTCGGCCCGTCGCCGGCGCCGGCGCCCTGGAACAGCAGGCGGCCGGAGAAATTGCCCTCGGCGACGACGGCATTGGTCGCCCCGTCCACATGGGCGAGCGGGTGATCGAAGGGAACGAGGTGCGGCTGGACGCGCTGGAACAGGCGGGACGTTCCCCCGGAATGGTCGGGTTCGGCCATGCCGATCAGGCGGATGACGTAGCCGAGCGAATCGGCCTGCGCGATATCGGCCGCGCGCAGCCGCGAGATTCCGGTCGTATCGACGCCGGCGAAATCGATCCTCGCCCCGAAAGCGATGGCGGCGAGGATCGCCAGCTTGTGGGCCGCGTCGATCCCTTCGACATCGAAGGTCGGATCGGCTTCGGCATAGCCGCGCGACTGGGCTTCGGCGAGGACGTCGCCGAAATCGCGGAGGGTATCCTCCATCGTCGAGAGGATGAAATTGCAGGTGCCGTTGAGGATGCCGTAGACGCGCTCGAAGGCATTGGCCGCCCCGCCCTCGCGCAGACCCTTGATGACCGGGATGCCGCCGGCCACCGCCGCCTCGAACTTCAGGGCCACTTTGGCTGCTTCCGCCTTGGCGGCGAGTTCGAGCCCGTGGTGGGCGATCATCGCCTTATTGGCCGTGACCAGCGCCTTGCCGGCCTCGATCGTGGTGCGCGCGCAGGCGAGCGCGGGGCCATCCGCACCGCCGACGAGTTCGACCACCACATCGACATCAGGCCGCTCGCCCAGGATGACCATGTCGTCTTCCCAGGCATAGGGGGAGAGATCGACGCCGCGCTTCTTGGACCGGTCCCGCGCCGAGATTGCGGAGATCTGGATCGGCCGACCGGCCCGGCGGGCGATCAGCCCGGCATTGGTCTCGAGCAGGCGGATCACGCCGGCTCCCACAGTGCCCAGCCCGGCCAGCGCGATACGAAGCGGTTCCACCATGTTCATCCCTTTCGCGGCCGGGCCCTAGGGCACTGCAGCAATAAAGGCCAGAGGGGGCGAATCAGCTGCGCGAGCGCGGGCATTCCCCCAGCGATTCGCGCACCAGGCGATAGTCCATTCCGGCCTGGGCGCGGTCGGCATCGGTGGCTGAACTGGCGGCCTCGGGCGGGAGCTGGCGCGGCAGGAAGCAGGCGAGTCGATACCAGGCCAGCGTTTCGCGCGCGGGCGGCTCGCCGCTCGCGTCGACCACCTCGGAGAAGGACACGCTCCAGCGCGCCGCCTTGCCTGGCTGGTGAACCACGGTGATCGAGGCCGGCTCGCCATCGGCGGTGGCGAGGAACATCTGGGTTTCCCCCTCACCGGCCAGATTCCCCGGAACGTAGAGCGCCTCATGCACGCCAGTGATTCGCTTGGGCGCGCCGGGGGCTAGCAATTCGGTGAGGATGGCCTTGACCCGGGCGTCGACCGCCTCGTCCCACAGCACCTGCGCATCGGGCGCGACCAACTGAAGCTCCCCCGGGCGATCGGGGACGGTGCGGGCGAAGAGAATCACCCCGCGCTTGGCGAGGCGCGGCAGTTTGGGCGGCTTGCCCCGCGCATCCAGCGGCACGTCCACCAGGTAGCGCAGCGATTCGGCGGCGAGCGGGGGCCCCGCCAGCAGGGCCATCGGGCGCGCCTCGACATACATGCGCACCCAGCCCGGCCGCACGCCGGGCGAACGGGCTGGATCGACCGCTGCCACCTTGCGAATCTGCGCCTGGACCACGCTGGGCGCGCGGTCGGCGAGATCGACGAGGTCGGCATAGGTCAGCGAGGCACTGGCAAAGCTGGACGACGCGTTGGTGTGACCCGCCGAAAGGGCGGCGATCGGGGGTTTTTCCGCGGCCAGCGAAGGCGTTGTACCCAAGGCTCCGGCCGCAAGAACGATTGCGCCGGGAGTGAGGAGGAAATGGCCGAGTCCACGGCGGTTCATCAGGCTAGCTCCGATTCTCGACAGCCGACAGGGGCATTTGTGCGTAGTGCGTGCGAGGCCATCAATTTTGATCTTAACGGTTGTGAATTGCGGGTTAACTGGAAGCAAGGGGCCAATCAGCCGTTGCGCGGGTGCTGACTCGACGTTAATGCTCCCGAAAAAGCGGCACGTCCGAGCAGGGCGGTCACAATCCGCGTCCGCTCGGGCAAGGGGAGTCCAGTGGGCGCCCGGATCGATCGGCAGGGTGGAAAATTAAGATTTCCGGATGCGTTCGTGGCAACACGGCGCCGCCGGAGGCCCCGGTCGTTCGGGGCGTTGTAATGGAGTGATGCGTCTGAATGGCTTACGCTGACCAATCGATGAGCGGTAATCGCATTACCGCCTTGATCATCGTTGCACTGATTCACGTCGCTGTCGGGTACGCTCTTGTCACCGGTCTGGCCTATGAAGGCGCGCGCCAGCTGATCAAGAAGGTGACCACGGTCGACATCAAGGAGCCCGAGAAGCCGAAGGAGCCGCCGCCGCCGCCGCCGAAGGTGATCGCGCCGCCGCCGGTCGTGGTGCCGCCGCCGAAGGTGAACGTCGCGGTGTCCGCGCCGGTCATCGACGTGGTGCCGGTCGCACCGCCGCCGCCGCCGGTTCTGTTGCCGCCGCCCCCGGCCGCGCCGCCGCCACCGCGGTTCACCCCCAAGGCCGCCGTGCCCAAGGGCAACCCCGGCAACTGGGCGACCACGAACGACTACCCCTCGCGCGCCCTGCGCGAGGAGCGCGAAGGAACCACCGGCTTCCGCGTAACCATCGGTACGGACGGCAGGGTTACCGATTGCCAGATCACCAGCTCCAGCGGGAGCCCGGACCTCGACCAGACCGCTTGCGACAAGATCCGCCAGCGCGCCCGGTTCATCCCGGCAACCGACGGTGAGGGCAATCCGACCACCAGCACCTATTCCAACCGCGTTCGCTGGGTGATTCCTAAGGACTGATCTTTTTCGCGGGTCGGCCCGCCGGCCGCCCGCATTTCCATTCTTGAGAGGACTATCGCATGCTTATTGAAATTCTGGCCGCTGCCGCCCAAGGCGCTCCGCAGAACAAGTTCGGCTTCGCCGAGGCCCTCGAGCAGGGCGGTTTCATCGCCTATGCGACGGTGACCATTCTCGGCATCATGTCATTCGGTTCGTTCTTCATCCTGTTCACCAAGTGGGTCGAACAGAGCAAGATCCTTCGCCAGGGCCGCGAACTGCGCAACACCTTCTGGCGCGCCAACACCCTGAAGGAAGGCTCGACCAAGCTCGACAAGAACAGCGCCTGGCGCCAGATCGTCGACGACGGCCTCGCCGCAGAAGAGCAGCACTCGAAGATGACCCAGGCCACCGACGCGCATGACTGGCTGGTCGGCTCGCTGGCTCGTTCGGAAGCCTCGATCAACGCCCGCCTCGCTGCCGGCCTGCCGTTCCTCGCCACGGTCGGCGCCACCGCGCCGTTCATCGGCCTGTTCGGCACCGTGGTCGGCATCTACCGCGCGCTGATCGCGATCGGCCTTGCCGGTTCGGCCTCGATCGACAAGGTCGCCGGTCCGGTCGGTGAAGCGCTCATCATGACCGCGCTCGGCCTGCTCGTCGCGGTTCCGGCCGTGCTTGCCTACAACTACCTCCAGTCGCGCAATAAGCGCATTGCCGAGCAGCTGCAGAGCTTTGCGACCGACGTGCTGGCCAACATCAACTCGAACGGTGCGGTGAAGCCGGCCGTGACCGCTCCCGCGGCTGCCAAGGCTGCTCCGGCCAAGCCGGCCGCTGCCCCGGCCAAGCCGTAAGCAGCACTGCCGCTGGTGGGTCGTCGCCTGGCGCGGCGCCCCACCCGGCCGGACCGGTTGCGGACCTCGGCATGCGGTCCGCGCCAGTCCGGGCCCGAATACAGGATAGGATGTAACTCATGGCCGTTTCAATGGGCGCCGGCGGGGACGAAACCCCGATGTCGGACATCAACACGACCCCGCTGGTGGACGTGATGCTGGTGCTGCTGATCATCTTCCTCATCGCGGTTCCGGTCGCGATCCAGCAGATCGAGAAGCTGCGCATCCCGATCATGGTCTCGCAGGAATCGAAGGACAAGGTCGAGAACCTGCTGCTAACCGTGACCACCACGGACAACGCCGGCCGCAGCGCCGGTGACCCGGGTTACGAAGGCGCATCGCGCAACGGCGATTGCCGGATCTACTTCAACAACATCACGCCGGTGGATTCAGCCGAGCTGCGCGAGCTCTCGTACAAGCGGCTGGACACGATCGTGAAGCGGGAAGGCGGACCGGAAGCCCTGCGCGCCAATCCGGACAAGGTGCCCCAGGTGCACATTCGCGGCGACGTGAATGCTCCGTGGCGGTGCATTGCCGGCGCCATCTACAACGTGCAGATCTCGGGCTACCCGACCGTCGGCTTCATTTCGAACCCGGTCGACCCGAACGGCTGACGCCGAACGCGCCAGCTGTTTTTCAGGAGTAAGTTCCCATGGCAATGTCAGGCGGCAAGGATGATGGCTCGCCGATGATGGAAATGAACACGACGCCGTTGATTGACGTCATGCTCGTTCTCCTCATCATGTTCATTATCACCATTCCTGTTGCTACCCACGCGGTGAACATCGACCTTCCGTCGCCCAATCCGCCGCCGCAGGATATCAAGCTCGATCCGATCAAGAACAAGGTTGTCCTCACTTACGACAATAAGGTTCTGTGGAACGGGCAGCAGGTCAACAACGGCCAGTTCGTGGCGCTGCTCCAGCAGACGCTGCAGATGAAGCCGGAACCGGAACTGCAGTTCCAGCCGGAAGC
>DASTGC010000270.1:0-11071 GCA_035719485.1 Novosphingobium sp. | reverse complement strand
ATTGCCATGGTCACAGGGTCCACATCCGGCGTGGGGCGGGCCAGTGCGCGCCGGCTGGCGCAGTGGGGTTGCGGGCAGGTCGTGCTCAACAGCCGCAACCCGGAAGAAGGCGCGCGGGTGCGGGTTGAACTCGCCGCCGAGATGCCCGGAACGACCTTCCACTTCGTCCGCGCCGACATGAATAGCGCGTCGGACATCGAGGCCCTCTTTGCCGAGACCGGACGGCTGTGCGGCGGGCTCGATGTCTTCGTCCATTCGGGCTACGGCGGCGGCGCCAAGCCCGACCTGTTCGAGAACATGAGCCTCGACAGCCTGGAAGGCGTGGTGACCGGAGTGTTCGTCAGCCTGGTGCGCTGCTGCCACTATGCGATCCCGATGCTCAAGGCGCGGGGCGGGGGTGCCATCGTCGGGGTAGCCTCCGATGCGGCCAAGGTGCCCACCCCCGGCGAGGCGATCCACGGCGGCGCGCTGGCCGGATCGGTCATGTTCCTGCGCGGCCTGGCGCGGGAGATGGGCCGCTACGGCATCCGTCTCAACGCGGTGACCCCTTCATTGATCAAGGACACCCGCAACTACGACATGGTCCTGGCCGACGGCTATTCGAAGAAGCTGTTCGAAAAGATCGAGAAGCGGGCGCAGCTCGGTCTGCCGGGCCCGGACGATCTGGCCAATGTGATCACCTTCCTGGCCAGTCCGTTGGCCTCGCACATCACCGGCCAGGCAGTCAGCTGCAACGGCGGTATCTCCGGCGCCTGATCACGTCATCCGGTCTCATTCCGGAGAGGGAGATCACTGGCGCGGCGGAGCAAGCTCGGTCGCGACCCGCTGCAGCGGCGAGCCCAGGATGCCGGTGACGGTCGTGCCGATCAGCCAGGCGCCCGCAACCATGAAGGCCAGCACCAGCACAAAGTCGAGCGTGCGGGCAAGCGCCTGATTGTCTGTGGCGGTGCGGGAACGGGGCCCCAGGCTGTAGCGCACGACCTGGCCCGCAGGCGGAGCAGTGTCGTCCTCTCCGCCAGCTTCACCGAGCAGGGCCGCGATATTGACGACCTCGCGGGTGCGGACGCCGCAGCGGCCCGCGAGTGACCACCGGACTTGCCCCGCGAAGGCGACCTTGCCGCTCGAAATCTCGACGAAGCTGCAGCGCTTGGGCAGGCCGTCCCCGCGCAGCATCATGCCATGGGCCGAGACGTTGCAGACCACCGCCTCCGACCAGCCCGCATCACTGCGGACGTGAACTTTCACGAAGGTGCTGCGACGCGGATCGCGCGCTGTTTCTCCCGACATGACCCGGGAGGTTAAATCTCTGATCTAAATGCAACTTTAAATTGCAAACGATTAGTTACATTTATTCCGCGTAAACATACCGATTGCAGGTCCAGGCCCCTGCACGCAGCGTCGGAATTCTATCGCGTAGCTACGCGTGCGCGGGTGTAGGGCACGAACTTGTTGAGCGCGACGAAGCCTCGGTTCCAGCCGCCGTTGCGGTCGCGCAGGTGGACCACGTCGATACTGCAGAGCTGCCCTGTCCCGTGGAGGTAGGTCACCAGCATGTCGTCGTCGCGCAGGTCCTGCGCATTCACCGGGCGCTGCAGGTAGACCGTATTCCCCCAGCCGTAGACGATCGCCGTATGGTCGACGATCTGCGTCTCGGTGTTGACCTGCGGATTGATGCAATCCACCGGCTTGCCGGCAACACGGCCTTCCAGGATCTTCGCGAGCCTAGCTTCAGGATCGAGGCGCGGGGCGGCACCGGCGGGTCCGGCGAGAGCGGCGGCCATGATGGCCAGTGAGAAAAGGGCTGTCTTCTTCATCGACACATCTCCCTTGTTTATCGCCAAACGATATCATGCGATCCTGAACGGCCCATGACCGGCCAACCGGTATACCGCCGCGTCAGGCGGTACCGCCCACCGTCAGGCCTTCGACCAGCAGGGTCGGCTGGCCTACTCCCGCCGGGACCGATTGCCCGCCCTTGCCGCAAACGCCCACGCCCTCGTCGAGCGCCATGTCGTTACCGATGCCGTTGACCCGGGTGAGCACCGAGGGGCCGTCGCCGATCAGCGTCGCCCCTTTGACCGGCGCGCCGAGCTTGCCGTTCTCGATCCGGTAGGCCTCGGTGCAGGAGAAGACGAACTTGCCCGAGACGATGTCGACCTGTCCGCCGCCGAAGGCCTTGGCATAGATTCCGTTCTTCACCCGGCCCATCAGCTCCGCCGGATCGTCATTGCCGCCGCGCATGAAGGTGTTGGTCATTCGCGGCATCGGCGCATGCGCATAGGATTCGCGCCGGCCGTTGCCGGTGGGGGCGACGCCCATCAGGCGCGCGTTGAGCCGGTCCTGGATATAGCCCTTGAGAATGCCGTCCTCGATCAGGACGTTTTCCTGCGTCGGCGTGCCCTCGTCATCGATCGAGAGCGAGCCGCGCCGGCCGGTTATCGAGCCGTCATCGATCACCGTGACGCCGGGGGCGCCCACCCGCTCGCCAATCCTTCCGGCAAAAGCGCTGGTGCCCTTGCGGTTGAAATCGCCCTCGAGCCCATGGCCCACCGCCTCGTGCAGCAGCACGCCCGGCCAGCCGGGTCCGAGCAGCACGGTCATCTCGCCGGCCGGGGCGTCGACCGATTCGAGGTTCACCAGGGCCTGTTGCAGGGCCACGTCGATCGCCCGGTTCCAGGTGTCCGGCTGGAACAGGTCGTCATAGAGCCGGCGCCCGCCCATGCCGAACGAGCCAGTCTCGCGCCGGCCGTTCTGTTCCGCGACGATCGAGACGTTGAGCCGCACCAGCGGGCGCACGTCGGTCGCCACGAAGCCGTCGGGTCGGACGATCTCGACCACTGACCACGAGCCTGAAAGGCTAGCGGACACCTGCACCACCCGCGGATCGCGGGCGCGGGCGACAGCGTCGATCGTCTCCAGCAGCTGGACCTTGGCGGCAAAGTCCACTGCCTCGAGGGGTGAGGCGTCGGTATAAAGGTGGCGATTGGTGGCAACCGGCGGCGCCGCGCGCGGGGCAATGGCCGGATCCAGCAGCTTCAGCGTTTCGCCCGCCCGGCGAATGGCGGCGGCGCTGATCTCGTTGGCATGGGCAAATCCGGTCATCTCCCCGGACATGCCGCGCAGGCCAAAGCCGGCGTCGCGCGAATAGTCGGCGGTCTTGAGCCGGCCATCGTCGAACCCGAAGGATTCGCTGGCGATGAACTGGAGATAGAGTTCGCCGTCGTCGCAAGCCCTGAGGGTTTCCTGCGCAAGGGCCTGCGCGTCGTCAGGGGTGAGCTGGCCGGAACGATAGAGCAGGGCACGCGGATCGGCGATGAAGGAGGCAGTCATGGTCGGGATATAGGAACAGCCCGTCGCCTTGGCCAGCGTAAGCCTTGCCGTTTCTTGACGTTTCGGGCCGCAGGGCGGGTGTTCAGGCGACGCTTCTCGCGGCGCCGTTGCCCGGGCGGGGCAGGAGCCGCCTGCCGAGCGAATCCGCGCTGCCGAAGGTGCTGCGGCGCTGGGTGTCGTCGTCAGCGAAGGAGGCCTTGGCCAGGTGGTCGGCGACTGCGGGATGAAGCGGTCGGGAAAACTCGATTCCCGCCCGGTCCGCTTTCGTCCAGCGCACGACCCCGGCAATCCGCTCCAGGCCGGCAGCCAGGAGCGCAACGCTGTCACCCACCCTGGGCCGCCCGTAGCGCAGCAGCACCTTGCACCCGGTTGGAGACAGATCCATCAGCCACACGGCCTCCACTCCGCCCCGGGCGTTCTTCAGTCGAACGCCTTGGCGGGTGTCGGTTCGATAGGATCTGCGGACGGTCTCGTCTGGCATGTTCGGCTGGTTACGTTCGATTACTCGGTTTCCCGCAGGAAATACCAACCATTTGTAAAAGCTAGATTAATTGTGCGGCGCTTCGAGCGCGTTACCTGCGCAACGATGGCTGGACGAACTGACAAATGGAGTAGGTTGGAGGAACCGCCGGGTCGCGAGGCAGCTCCTCCTCAAGCAGTGTGGTAATCCCGCAGGAATGCCCTTCCACCTGCCCTTTGGTACAGGAAATCGTTTGCCGGCCTAGCCAGTTCTTCAGGCGGCAAGCCCCAGCTGGTCGGACAGTTTGGCCAGCCGCTCCGCGTAGAGTCCGGCCCACTCGCTGTGCAGGCGCTTGAGCTTCACATCAGACTCGCTGTCGGCCCTGGCAAGCTCTTCGCGCATCCGCCGCTCGTAGAAATCTCGATCGTCCATGGTGACCCCCGTCACGTAAGTCACTGAAATAAAGAACCTGCGGTGAGTCGTGTCAACCCTATCCCGCTGTAATATATTGATTAAAAGGCGATCGTCTCTACTTGGGACGGCAGAATGCGCATAAATTACTATAAACAATGGTAAATTCTAAGATTCATCCCGCATCACGCTTTCGTCCCTGCGCCCGGGAGGATCGGTGCCCAGGAATCATCTGCATGCGGTGGGGGCGGGAGACGGCGGAAATTCAGTCCCGCGTCGGGGCGATCCGGTTGGCGTAGTTGGCCCTGTGCTTCGCCATCTGGGCAGCTCGCTGCCCGGGTGTGACGAGCGGTACGCCCGCGGGCAGTCCGTCCTTGATCCGGATGACCTTGTATTCCCTGAGCAGGCCCTCCGGTTTCGGCCCGACCGGAACCTGCTGCCAGCGCAGGATCAGGTAGCCGTCGCGCAGGCCGCCGGTATCGATCCAGTTCGCCACGCCCGGATCTTCGGGAGAGGCGACATAGGTGTAGGTGCCGTCTCTGTTCGGGCGCGCCTGGCTGGTGTTGAGGCTGGTCAGATGGCGGCTGCCGTCGGGCGCGATCATCCACAGGTCGGTGACCTGCACGCCAGTATAAGCGGCAGGTCCGCGCGTCGTCGTGATCTGGATCGCCTCTCCCGGGGCGAGGCTGAACCGCCCGCCCGCCAGGTAGCCCCAGCCCCCGTCACGCCCGACCGGACCGACGATGGTGTTCGGCTTGATGCCGCCAAGCCAGCCGACGTGGAACGATGACCAGGTATGGATGTAATCGGGGAGGTCCTGGAGGATGCGCCCCTTGAGTTCGGCATAGCTCAGCGGCTTCGCGCTGCCGCGATCGATGCGGCGGATCGTCATGCGGATCGGCCGCTGGCTCCAGTCGGATACGACGTCGCGCACGTTCAGCGAAACCGACCCGGGGGCGAGCGGCAGGTGGTTCTTGCCACCGGCGGGCCCGCCGATCGTCAGCTGGAAATGGCCGTTCTTCTCCACCTGGATGTCGCGGTCGGTGAGCATGCCGATCTGGTCGCCCATGTCCGGGCTTTTCGACGAGCGGCTGGCGCCGAAGGTGGCGGGGGTGCCGTGAGTTGCTTCGAAACTGAATTGCACCGGCGGGTGCTTCCGGTCGATCCAGCCATCGATCACATAGCGCCCGCTCCCGTCCAGCGCGGCATAGCGATAGATATGGTCCGGGTTGTCCCCTGCTATGCCCGTGCCTTCGATCGTGTGGCCGAACCAGCTGTGTGGCGTGTTGTCATTGGTCCACAGGATTGCGGGTTGGGCCAGGCCTGCGGCATATTCGCGCAGGATCAGTGAATTGGTCCAGAGCCGAACGGCAAACGGCGCGCGCGATTTCGCGTCGGGCGAATCCGCAAGGGGCGAAGCTGCAAGTTCGCTCCCGAGCGAATCACGCAGGGTCCGGACTTGCGGGTCGCTCAGCAGCTTCAGGAGCATGCGCTCGCCGGCAAGCTGTTCCCTGGTCGCCAGCGGCGGTGTGCGCGCGGGTCCTCCCTTGTCCGACGCAGCGCCAGCAGGTGTGGCGAGCAAGAGGCTGGGCAAAATTGCGATCAGGCACTTCCTGGCTATGGTCCGCATCGCGCACTTTCCCTGTCTGTTATGGCTTCCTCATCTCAATTATTTGAAAAATGTCAGTTTTCTGAGGAAAACCGTTTGCGTCAGGCGAGCATATCGAGGGGCTCACCTAGTGTATAGGGTCTGGCCTCGATGGGTCCGGCCTCGGTGCGGGCGGGCCTCAGTGGCCGGCGCCGTTCTTCAGGACGAAGCGCCGGTCACAGTAGCCGCAGTCGACATAGCCCTTCTCGTCGATCTCCAGCCACACGCGGGGGTGGCCCAGCGCCGCTCCGCCCCTGACGTCGCTGGCGCCGTCGCACTGCACGCGGGTGGAGGTGACGGTAACGGTTTCGGGCTGGTCGCTCATCTGGTGCAGTTCCGTTGCGTGGCGCTTGCAGGCCCTTTACGCGAAGCCCGCGCTGCCGCAAGAGCCCTGTCCATGAGCGAAGCCGCGATCTCCATCCGCAATCTCGTCAAGCGCTATGCCGGGCAGAAGGGCCAACCCGGCAAGCTGGCGCTCGACGATGTTTCGTTCGACGTGCCTCGCGGCCAGATCTTCGGGCTGCTCGGTCCCAACGGCGCGGGCAAGTCGACCCTCATCAACACACTCGCCGGCATGGTGATGAAGACCACAGGCGAGGTTACCATCTGGGGCTTCGACATCGATCACGATGCCCGCAACGCCAAGCGGTCGATAGGCATCGTACCCCAGGAAATCGTGTTCGATCCGTTCTTTACCCCGGCCGAGGCGCTGGAGCTCCAGGCGGGCTACTATGGCATTCCGAAGTCTGCCCGGCGGACCATGGAACTGCTGGCCGCCGTGCATTTGACGGACAAGGCGAATGCCTATTCCCGGACCCTGTCAGGCGGCATGAAGCGGCGGCTGCTGATCGCCAAGGCCATGGTCCACACCCCTCCGATCCTCGTCCTCGACGAACCGACGGCTGGGGTTGACGTCGAGTTGCGGCGGCAGCTGTGGGAGCTCGTCGGCGAACTCAACGGGCAGGGCGTCACTGTGGTGCTGACCACGCATTATCTCGAAGAGGCCGAGGAGCTGTGCGACCGGATCGCGATCATCAACCACGGCAGGCTGATCGCCAACCGGCCCACCGCCGAGTTGCTCTCCACAGCCCGCGAGAAGATCGTCGTGCTGACGCTCGACCGAGACATCGCCGCGGCCGGGCTGCCCAGCCACCCGGCCTTCCTCAAGTGCGAAGTGGCCGGCGAGCGGACGATCGAGATCACCTACGACAAGGATCGCAGCAATGCCGGGCAGGTGCTGGCGCTCGTCCAGGGCCAGGGGTTCGCCATTGTCGATGTCACCACGCGAGAGGCTGACCTGGAGGACGTGTTCGTCGCCCTGACCAGCGCCACCTGAGCCGCGCGGACTCTCCAGCCCTATTTCCATCCGGCCGCGAATGCGCCTAACTGGGTGCGCGCGATCCGCGAAAGGCTACCCATTGCATACACATGACGTCATCGTGATCGGATCGGGCGCTGCCGGACTGACGGCGGCGCTGGCCCTGGCCGAACGGCTCAAGGTGCTGGTCATTGCCAAGGGCGCGCTGACCGGCGGATCCACCGCCTGGGCCCAGGGCGGGATTGCCGCCGTGCTCGATGCCGGCGATACCTTCGAAGACCACGTGCGCGACACCATGATCGCCGGAGCCGGGCTCAACCGGCGGGAAACGGTGGAATTCGTGATCGCGCGCGCGCCCCATGCGATTGACCGCCTCGTGGAACTGGGCGTGCCGTTCAATACCGACGGCAACAGCCTCCACCTCACCCGCGAGGGCGGCCATTCGCACCGCCGTATCGCCCATGTCGACGATGCCACGGGCTGGGCGGTCCAGGCGGCCCTGCTAAAGGCGGCGGAGCACAACCCCAACATCACCCTGCTTGCCGGCCGCGCCTGCATCGACCTTATCACCGGCCGCAACGAGGAACGCTATTCGGGTTCGGGCCGCGTCTGGGGCGTCTACGCACTCGACGAGGCGAGCGGACGGGTAGAGGCGCACGTGGCGCGGGCCACAGTCCTGGCCACAGGCGGCGCGGGCCGCGTCTACCAGTTCTCCACCGCGCCGCGCGGCGCTACCGGCGACGGCATCGCCATGGCCTGGCGCGCCGGGGCGCGCGTCGGCAACATGGAGATGATGCAGTTCCATCCCACATGCCTCTACAACCTTGAGGTCAAGAACTTCCTCATCACGGAGGCCGTGCGCGGCGAGGGCGGCCGGCTGATCAATCCGCGCACCCACAAGCGCTTCATGGAATTCTACGACGCCGAGCGGATGGAACTGGCGCCCCGTGACGTGGTGGCAAGAGCGATCGACAGCGAGATCAAGAAGTACGGGCTCGACTATGTCCATCTCGACATCAGCCACGTGCCGAGCGACTTCGTGCGCGAGCATTTCCCGACCATCCACGAGAAGCTGTTGACGCTCGGCATTGACATGACCAGCCAGCCGATCCCGGTGGTGCCGGCCCAGCACTACACCTGCGGCGGCGTCATGATCGACCTCGACGGAAGGACCGACCTGCCCGGGCTCTACGCGGCAGGCGAATGCACAGAAAGCGGCCTCCACGGCGCCAACCGCCTGGCCTCCAATTCGCTGCTGGAATGCTTTGTCTTCGGCGAGGCCGCCGCCGCCCATATCCTCGCCAACTGGGATGCGTTCGAGGCGCCGCCGCCGGTGCGCGCCTGGGACGAGAGCCGGGTGACCAATTCCGACGAGGAAGTGGTGATCAAGCAGAACTGGACCGAGATCCGCCGGTTCATGTGGAACTACGTGGGCATCGTGCGCACGACCAAGCGGCTCGAACGCGCGCAGCACCGGATCAAGCTGCTGAACGACGAGGTGGGTGACTATTACGGCCATTTCCGCGTGACGACCGACCTGATCGAACTGCGCAACCTGCTGCAGAGCGCCGACCTGATCGTCCGCTCCGCCTTGCGCCGGCAGGAAAGCCGCGGGCTCCACTACACGCTGGACTATCCCCAGACCCGGGCCACCGCGAAGGACACCGTGCTGGTGCCTTGATGAGGGCGCCTCTTGTACCTGCGCGGAAGGTCTGCCGGGATCAATGCAACCCGAGGTGCCTTCCGAGAAAGATCAGCACCATTGCCCCCAGCACCGAAGCGAGGCAGCCGGCGCGGGTGAAGCCTTCGTCGTAGGCGATGGGATCGCGCAACCGGACGACGAAATTCGCCAGCAGCGAACCGCCGACCCCGAGCAGAATGGTCATGATCCAGCCGACGTGGACCGGGCCCGGATAGAACAGCCGGGCGAGGGCGCCGATGACAAGGCCCCACACGATCGCGCCGATCAGGTTGAACATGCCCGCCTCCGTTTCGGCCGCCGGTGTTGACCACGCCGCACCATACACCCACGCGCCATGACGGCAACGCTGCGCCGGGCGATTTGCAACTATGTTGCGCGGCTCGATTCCATTCGAAGTCAACCGGCGTGCCGACCTGTCCACCGGCAAAAATTTTTTCACAGATTCACTTTGACTCTTGCGCACCGCGCCAGTGGCGGAAGTTCCACGCGTCGCGCCATGCCGCAAAGCAGCGATAGGGGTTGAACTCCGGCTTGCACACAACATCTTGGGGGTTGGCGCGCTTTACCCCCCTTGCGCCTGACTCAGGATGCGGCACTATCACCTCAGTCCGGTGACAACGCGGCTTCCCATGCCAGTCCCGTCCCCCCGGCGCGCCAGATCTGTCGCGAGGGGGGAAGGATTCGGATCAGGCGGCGGCGAGGTTTCGGATGCAGGGGTAAGTGGAAATATATTCCCGTTTTGTTCTCGCGTGTCGGATGGGTGGGGAGTAGACTGCTCCCGTCCTCCGATTCGATGGGCGCAGCGTCGGGAAGCGGACTTGCTGGTGAACCTGCAGGTCCGGGTTGCGGTTCGAACCAATGGGGGCGGTAGTGGATTTCAAGAGCGGAGACGACCGGGTGGCAGGTGATGACGTGGCGACGGGCCTTGAGAGCTCTTCGGGGCCCGAGACCTCGCTGTTCGCCGAAACCGCTCCGGCAGCAAAGGAGGCGGGCGCGAGCCCGGCGGTGGCCATGACGGACAAGACCGATGCGGGCAGCGCGGAACTGGTCGAGAAGCTCGGAGCCGAAGCCCTGGCCGGCGCCGTGGCCTCTGTCGCCAAGGCGAGGAAGAAGGACGATTCCAAGTCGGTCCAGGCGCGCCGCTTCGCCATCGTGACGGACGAGAGCCGCGACGCGCTGCTGACCGATTTCGGCAAGGACACGCTGGACGACCGCTACCTGCTTCCTGGCGAGAAGTACCAGGACCTCTTCGCCCGCGTGGCCGACGCATATGCCGACGATGCCGAGCACGCGCAGCGGCTGTATGACTACGTCTCGAAGCTATGGTTCATGCCGGCAACGCCGGTGCTTTCCAACGGCGGCACCGGGCGTGGCCTGCCGATCTCGTGCTACCTCAATTCCGTGTCCGACAGCCTCGAGGGCATCGTCGGCACCTGGAACGAGAACGTCTGGCTGGCCAGCCGCGGCGGCGGCATCGGCACCTATTGGGGCGCCGTCCGCGGAATTGGCGAGCCGGTCGGCCTCAATGGCAAGACCAGCGGCATCATTCCCTTCGTCCGGGTGATGGACAGCCTGACGCTGGCGATCTCGCAGGGCTCGCTGCGGCGCGGCTCGGCGGCCTGCTATCTCGACGTGTCGCATCCGGAGATCGAAGAGTTCCTGGAGATCCGGAAGCCGAGCGGCGACTTCAATCGCAAGGCGCTCAACCTCCACCACGGCGTCCTGCTGACCGACGAGTTCATGGAAGCCGTGCGCGACGGCGCCGAATTCACCCTGCGCAGCCCCAAGGACGGGTCGGAGCGCGGCAAGGTCGATGCCCGCAGCCTGTTCCAGAAGCTGGTCGAGACCCGCCTCGCTACCGGCGAGCCCTATATCGTCTTCGCCGATACGGTGAACCGGATGATGCCCAAGCATCACCGCGATCTCGGGCTCAAGGTCTCGACCTCGAACCTCTGCTCGGAAATCACGCTCCCCACCGGGCGCGACCACCTCGGGAATGACCGTACGGCGGTCTGCTGCCTGTCCTCGCTCAACCTCGAAACCTGGGACGAGTGGCACAAGGACGAGCGCTTCATCGAGGATGTCCTGCGCTTCCTCGACAACGTGCTGCTGGACTATATTGACCGCGCGCCCGACGAGATGGCCCGCGCCATGTTTTCGGCCATGCGCGAACGCTCGGTCGGCTTGGGCGTGATGGGCTTC
>DASTGC010000269.1:0-3160 GCA_035719485.1 Novosphingobium sp. | reverse complement strand
ATCGAACAGCGGGAGGTAGGGCGGCACCTGGCCGTGCCAGTACTCCTCGACATCTTCCACCATGACGTCAAAGGCTTGCGCGAATGCCACCTTGGCCAATCTGGCGGAAATGCCGATCCGCATGGCCCCGGTCGCCAGCTTTAGCAGGGCAAAGCGCCCGCTCGCATTAAGCCGGTCCATAAGCCCGGCCAGCCCCGCCGCGGCCGTCGTGCGGGTCAGCCCCGAGAGCTGGTCCACCACCTCGCTCATCGTCGGCGCATCGGGCGCATGGTCCGGACCCGGCCACAACAGGCTCGCCGTCTCCGCCGTATCGCCGACGAAATCGCGCGACAGCTGAAACAATACCGGGTCGATCCGCTCCATCAGCAGGCCCCGGATGGTCGAGCTTTTCACCGCCGGGAAGTCGAGCCCGTCGGTCAGCGCCGCCAGCGCCCAGCCACGGTCGGGATCGGGCGTTGCGCGCAGGTAGTCTGCGATGAGCCCCAGCTTGGCGTTGCGGCTGCGGGTATAGACCAGCGCGTCGAGGAGGGCGGCGAATCGCTCCATCAATCATCCTCGTCCTCGTAGCCCACCAGCTCCAGGGCCCGCGCACGGCGCTGCGTCAACTCGCACCAGCGAATCAGCGCATCCTCGCGACCGTGGGTGATCCAGCTTTCCTGCGGTTCCAGCTCGGCAATGGTCCCCGTCAGTTCGTCCCAGTCGGCATGGTCCGAGATCACCAGTGGCAGCTCCACATTGCGCTGCCGCGCCCGCTGGCGCACGCGCATCCAGCCCGAGGCCATGGCGGTGACCGGATCGGGCAGGCGCCGGCTCCACCGGTCGTTGAGCGCGGAGGGCGGACAGATCACGATCTGGCCCTCCAGCGCGGCCCGGGGCATTCCGGCGACCAGCCGCAGCTCGCCAAGGTATACGCCGAAGTCCTCGTAGAGCCGGCACATGCGCTCCATCGCACCATGGAGGTAGATCGGCTCGCTCCACCCGGCACGGCGCAGTTCGGCGATCAGCCGCTGCGCCTTGCCCAAGGCATAGGCGCCGACCAGGACGCAGCGCGAAGGATTGGCCGCAAGGGTTGCCAGCAGCCGCGCCACCTCTTGTCCGATCGGCGGGTGGCGAAACACCGGCAGGGCAAAGGTCGCCTCCGTCACCAGCACGTCGCAGGCCACCGGCTGGAACGGCGCGCATGTCGGGTCGGGCCGACGCTTGTAGTCGCCGGTGACGACGATCCGCTCCCCGGCATGCTCAAGTAGAATTTGCGCCGAACCCAGCACGTGCCCCGCCGGAAAAAACGTCGCCCGCACCCCGCCGCCAAGGTTCACGCTCTCGCCATAGCCGACCGGCACCTCGCGGGGGCTGGCGCCGTAGCGCAGGTCCATCATCGCCAGCGTCGGCGTCGTGGCGATCACCTCGCTGTGGCCGCCGCGGGCATGATCGGCATGGCCATGGGTGACTAGCGCGCGATCCACCGGCCGAGCCGGGTCGATCCAGACGCTTGCAGGGCCGATGCACAGACCTTGCCGGTGGGCGCGAAGCCAGGAGAACGGGGCGGACATTGCCGGGATAATGGGGCGGGTGGGCGCGCGGTTCCAGGTGGCCCGACGGGACAGGCAAGAGCAAAGGCCCCCGGCGCGAACCGGAGGCCTTTTCTCGAACTAGAACAATAACTTACTCTGCGCCATCCTCGCTCGGCTCGGGGGCGGCGCTGGGCTTCCTGGTCTTGCCCGAACGCTTGACCAGCTTGGGCGGGGCGGGGGTCAGCTCGAACGCCAGCTCCTTGCCGCCATCCGCGTCCTTCACTTTGACGTGGACCTCGCCGCCATGGGCCAGCTTGCCGAACAGCAGCTCTTCGGCGAGCGGCTGCTTGACCTTGTCCTGAATGAGCCGCGCCATCGGCCGCGCGCCATAGAGCTTGTCATAGCCGCGCTCGCCCAGCCAGGTCCGCGCATCGCTGTCGAACTGGATGTGGACATTCTGTTCGGCCAGCTGCAGTTCCAGCTGGAGGATGAACTTGTCCACCACCCGGCTGATGACCGCCGTGGGCAGGTAGGCGAAGGGCACGACCGCATCGAGGCGATTGCGGAATTCCGGCGAGAACATCTTCTTGACCGCCTCGTCCCCGGCGTCCGCCTTGGAGACGTCGCCAAAGCCGATGCCCTGGCGCGCCATGTCGGAAGCGCCGGCATTGGTGGTCATGATCAGGACGACATTGCGGAAGTCCACCGTCTTGCCGTGGTGATCGGTGAGCCGCCCGTTGTCCATCACCTGCAGGAGGATGTTGAACAGGTCGGGGTGGGCCTTTTCGATCTCGTCGAGCAGGAGCACCGAATGCGGCTGCTGGTCGACCGCGTCGGTAAGCAGGCCGCCCTGGTCGAACCCGACATAGCCCGGAGGCGCGCCGATCAGGCGGCTGACCGAGTGGCGCTCCATGTATTCCGACATGTCGAACCGCACCAGCGGGATGCCCATGATCGAGGCCAGCTGGCGCGCCACCTCGGTCTTGCCGACGCCGGTCGGCCCGGAGAACAGGAACGAGCCGATCGGCTTGTCCGGATCGCGCAGGCCCGCACGGCTGAGCTTCATCGCGGTGGCAAGCACCGTGATCGCATTGTCCTGGCCGAAGACCACCCGCTTGAGGTCGCGATCGAGGTGCTCCAGCACCTTCTTGTCATCAGTCGAGACCGACTTGGGCGGGATGCGCGCCATGGTAGCGATCACGGCCTCGATCTCGCGCGCGGTGATGGTCTTCTTCCGCTTGGAAGGGGGCAGCAGCATCTGCATCGCGCCAACTTCGTCGATCACGTCGATCGCCTTGTCCGGCAGCTTGCGGTCATTGATGTAGCGCGCCGAAAGCTCCACCGCGGTCTTGATCGCCTCGGGGGTGTACTTGACCTTGTGGTGCTCCTCGAAGGCCGTCCGCAGCCCCTTGAGGATCTTGATCGTGTCTTCCACCGTGGGCTCGTTCACGTCGATCTTCTGGAACCGGCGCAGCAGGGCGCGGTCCTTCTCGAAGTGGTTGCGGAACTCCTTGTAGGTGGTCGAGCCGATGCAGCGGATCGTACCGCCCGACAGCGCGGGCTTGAGCAGGTTCGAGGCATCCATCGCCCCGCCGCTGGTCGCGCCGGCGCCAATTACCGTGTGGATCTCGTCGATGAACAGCACCGCG
>DASTGC010000268.1:0-2168 GCA_035719485.1 Novosphingobium sp. | reverse complement strand
TTGCCTATGGCCTTCCCGCGGCGGGCTGACGCGGTGGGCGTGGAAGTCGTCTCGCTGGGGTGCCGGCTGAACCTTTCCGAGAGCGAGCGCCTGCGCACGCTGCTCGCCGGGGCGGAGGACCTGGTGGTCGTCAACTCCTGCGCGGTCACCGGCGAAGCCGTGCGTCAGACCCGGCAAGCCATCCGGCGCGCCCGGCGCGCGCGGCCCCATGCGCGCCTTCTGGTAACCGGCTGTGCTGCCGAGGTAGAGCGCGCCGCGCTTTCGGCCATGCCCGAGGTCGATGGGCTGGTGACGAATCCGGCCAAGCTCGATCCGCGCGCCTGGAATGTCGCAACCGCTCCGGCGCTTGCAACGCCAAGCTACACCCGCGCCTATATCGCCGTGCAGACGGGGTGCGACCATGCCTGCACCTTCTGTGTAATCCCGCAGGGGCGCGGCCCAAGCCGATCGGTGGCGGTCGAAGCGGTGCTGAGCGAAGTGGAGCGGCATCTGGCGCAGGGCACGCGCGAGGTGGTCCTCACCGGGGTGGACCTCACCTCATGGGGGCTCGACCTGCCCGGTGAGCCGCGCCTCGGCTCCCTGGTAGCGGCGATCCTTCTGGCGTTCCCCGCCCTGCCCCGCCTGCGCCTGTCCTCGGTCGATGGGGTTGAGATCGATCCGCAGCTGCTGGAGCTGCTGGCCAGCGAAGCGCGGGTAATGCCCCACGTCCACCTCTCGCTGCAGCATGGCCATGATCTCGTACTCAAGCGCATGAAGCGGCGGCACCTGCGGGCTGACGCAGTGGCGCTCGTGTCCGGCCTGAGGGCGCGGCGACCGGACCTTGCCGTGGGTGCAGACCTCATCGCCGGCTTCCCCACCGAAAACGAGGCCATGCACGCGGCCAACCTTTCAGCCATTCGCAGGCTGGGTATCGTCCATGGCCACGTGTTTCCCTATTCAGCCCGGGCGAACACACCTGCCGCGCGGATGCCGCAGGTCCCCGCCGCCACCATCCGGCGCCGTGCCGCCGAATTGCGAGCGGAAGTGGCCGCCGTCCGGGCGCAATGGCTGCAGTCCCTTGTCGGCCATCCGCTGGCGGTGCTTGCCGAACGCGACGGGACCGGCCATGCGCCGAACTTCGCCCGGGTGCGCCTCGCTCCCGGAACCGCGCCCGGAGAGATCGTGACCATCGTTCCCACCCGCATCGAAGAAAGCCTGCTCGCATGAGTGATGACGCAAGCTGGTCGGAGCGCCTGTTCGGCGGCCTGCGCCGCACGTCGGAACGGCTGGGCGAAAACCTGTCCGGCATCGTCTCGGCCACACGGCTTTCCGATGCCCAGCTCGACGAGCTCGAAGATGCGCTGATCCTGTCCGACCTCGGTCCGCGCGCAGCCGCCCGCATCCGCGAGCGGCTGGCGGGCGAGCGGTTCGAGCGCGGAGCGGACGAGCGGTCGATCAAGGAGGCCGTCGCCGCCGAGATCGCCGCGATCCTGCGCCCGGTCGCCAAGCCACTCGACATTGTCGCATTCCCGCGCCCGCAGGTGATCCTGGTGATCGGCGTCAACGGATCGGGCAAGACGACCACGATCGCCAAGCTCGGCCACCTGTTCCAGGAGCAGGACTATTCGGTGATGTTCGCCGCCGGCGACACCTTCCGCGCCGCCGCGATCGGCCAGCTCGCCATCTGGGCGGATCGGATCGGCGTGCCGGTCGTCACGGGCCCGGAGGGCGGCGATCCGTCCGCCGTGGTGTTCGACGCGGTCAAGCGCGCCACCGACGAGGGGATCGACGCGCTGATCGTGGATACCGCCGGCCGGCTCCACAATCGCCGCGAACTGATGGACGAGCTGGCCAAGGTCCGCCGCGTGCTCGGCCGGCTCAACCCGGAGGCCCCGCATGACGTCGTGCTGGTGCTCGACGCCACCAACGGCCAGAACGCCCTCCAGCAGATCGAGATCTTCAGGGAAGTCGCGGGCGTGACCGGCCTGATCATGACCAAGCTCGACGGCACGGCCCGCGGCGGCGTGCTGGTGGCCGCGGCTGAGCAATACGGCCTGCCGATCCACGCGATCGGCGTCGGCGAAAAGATGGACGACCTGCGCCCCTTCGACCCCGACCTCGTCGCGCGGGTCATCGCGGGAGTGGCGTGATGGCGGAACCGGCAAAGGCCCCGGCGAAGAAAAGCACCT
>DASTGC010000267.1:0-2774 GCA_035719485.1 Novosphingobium sp. | reverse complement strand
CGCATGGCCGCCAAATACCGGGCCTATGCCGCCGAATATGGCACGTCTGCTCCCAAGGTCAGCGGCGATGAGGCCGTGCAGGAAGCGATCTCCAAGGCCGACAACAGCGCGGCCCCGGTCAATGACGCCGGCACCACACCGGACACGGTTCACGAGGAGCCGCCCACTCCGGCCTCCGGCAAGGCGGCGGACATCACCAGCCAGCCAGCCTCGCCCACACCGGCGGCCCTGCCCGCGCTGCCGCCGGGAGCGCCCCAGCCATGAGCAGCGGCGTTGTTCCCGATCCGATCGCCCGGCAGCCGTGGCGTATCATCCTGCCCTTGCTTGCGCTCACTATCTTCGGCGCCACCGTGCTCTATTCGGCGGCGGGCGGATCGCTGCGTCCCTGGGCGCTGACCCATTTCCTGCGTTTTTTCGCCTTCCTGGCCATGGCCGTGGCAATCTCGCGGGTGCGCAAGGACACCTTCAAGCAGCTTGCCTACCCGATCTACGGGGTGATCGTCGTTCTGCTGGTGCTCGTCGAGCTGGTCGGCGGCATCGGCGGGGGCAGCCAGCGCTGGCTCAACCTCGGCTTCATGACCCTACAGCCATCTGAGCTGATGAAACCGGGCATCGTGCTCGTCCTCGCCCGCTTCTATGACGATCTCCCCGCCTCGATGACGGCCAGCTGGCGCGCCCTGATCCCTGCTGTCATGCTACTCGCGGTCCCAGCCGGCCTCGTCATCATCCAGCCTGATCTCGGCACCGGGTTGGCCATCACCTTTGGTGCAACAGTCGTGGTCTTCCTCGCCGGGGTGCCGATTTGGTGGTTCGTCAGCGCTGGCGCGGCATTGGCAGTGATCGCCCCGGTTGCATTCTTCACTGTGCTTCACGACTATCAGCGCCAGCGCGTCTTCGTTTTCCTCGACCCGGCCAAGGACCCTCTCGGTACCGGCTACCACATCCTGCAATCAACCATCGCGATCGGCTCGGGCGGCTTCTTCGGCAAGGGCTTCGGCAACGGTTCGCAGAGCCACCTCGACTACCTGCCGGAGGCCCATACCGACTTCGTCTTCGCGACCATGGCCGAGGAATGGGGCATGCTGGGCGGCCTGTTCGTGATCGGAACCTTCGCATGGGTTTTGGCCTGGGCGCTGAAAGTCGCCCGCAGCGCCACGGGCCGGTTCGATCAGCTGCTCGCCATGGGCATGGCCTTCACCATGTTCTTCTACGTCTGCATCAACCTGATGATGGTCATGGGGCTCGCCCCGGTGGTCGGTATCCCGCTGCCGTTCATGAGCCACGGCGGATCTTCGATGATGACCAACATGATCTGCGTGGGCACGATCATGGCCGTGGCGAACTGGAACCGCGAAGGCCCACGCGGTCTATCCTGACCTATCGGGGGCCGGGCATAAGGCCCGGCCCTGCCCATCACAGGCCAAGATTGTAGAGATTGCTGGCGCTGTCCTGAAGGATGCTCTTGCGAACCGCTCGATCGTGAGCGCCGAGGACCTCGACCAACTTGTCCTGCACGCCCGGATAGAGCGAGGTCGGGTGCGGATAATCGGTCTCGAACATCAGCCGATCCGCGCCGATCGCCTCAATCATGTGCTTGGGCGCGAAATCCTCGAACCAGAAGCTGCACCAGAAGTTCTTGGCCCAATATTCCTTCGGCCGGCGCTGCAGCTCGTAGATGCGGTTGGTGCCGAATTCGTCGAACTGATGCTCCAGCGCCTCGAGCGCAAAAGGAACCCATCCCGCCCCGCTTTCGATCAGCCCGATCTTGAGGTCCTCGAACCGGTCGAGCAGGCCCGATGCCATGAAATTCGACATCGTGGCAACGCAGCCCATGTGCGTAACAATTGCGCCAACGGGCAGGCGCTGGGCAAATCCGAAGTTATCCCAGATCACCGAAGTGGGATCCATTGCCGTGTTGAGATGGAAGTTGAGCGCTAGGCCGGTATCGTTACAAGTCTGGAGGACGTTTTCCCAAAAGGCGGATACCCGGCCATCGCGCCCGATGAACCCCTCCGAAAGGCGCTCCGGGCGATCGGGCATGACGATGCCCTTGAGACCAAGATCGATGATCCGGCGGATCTCCTTGTCCAGCAGCTGCTTGTCCCAATACGGCAGGTGCGCCATGCCGAAGAGCCGCTGGCCCGAGGCGCGCTGCCGCTCGGCCAGGGCGTCGTTGTAGATCGCGATGATGGAATAGGCCAATTCTTCGTCGCCCAGGGCCACCAGGGAGCCCGCCTGGGTCACCCCGTTGTTCTGGAAAGTTATCTGGGCCCAGACCCCCATCGCGTCCATGTCGGCGAGGCGGGCATCCACCTCGTAGGCCCCCCGGTTGATCTGACTGAAATTCGGCCACGACAGCCGACCCAGCAGCTTGTTGTGATCCGCCCCGATGACATTGCCGCCGATATATCCGAAATCCCTGTCACCCACGAACCAGCGATCCACCCCGTCCACGTGTTCGACGCGCGGCATCTTGCTCTTGAGACCCTGTGGTGCCCGTGAGGTCCACATGTCGGCAGGCTCAGTGAAATGGGTGTCGCAATCGACAATCTTAATCCCGGCAAACAGCGAATCCAGTCCGCGACTGTTGGCAACCTTGTCGACCTCCCGGATAAATCCGCCGGGTGCCATTCCTTCCGCGAGCCAGTAGGTCTTGGCATCGTCTTCTTGCGCGCCAAACACGCCGCGAGCATTGTCAGCCATCAGGCACTCTCCTTGTGGGGTCCGCAAAGGGGGTTGATTCGAATCAACAGAACGTAGCACAGCCTGGATAT
>DASTGC010000266.1:0-4210 GCA_035719485.1 Novosphingobium sp. | reverse complement strand
CGGCCCTGGTGCCGGATGTTGGTCGGGCGGCCGCGCCGCCCGACCAAATGGTGGCCGCGTTGTTTAAGCGGCAGGGGGCGACCGCGCTGCTCGATCCGGCCGCCGCCTTCCGGTAGCTCGAATTTGAGCGCGCCGGTCAGCGGATTGGCCTCGGCGAGCCGCAGCTCGAGCTGCTGCCCGATGGCATAGGTCTCGCCGCTCTGTTCACCGACGAGCACCTGCCCCTTCTCGTCATAGTGGAATCGTTCGTCGCCAAGGGTCGAGACGGGCACCAGCCCGTCGCCGCCCAGCCCGACGATGGTGGCGAAGAAGCCGAACTTGCGCACGCCGGTGATCCGGGTCGGGAAGACCTCCCCGACCCTGGCCGACAACCACGCGGCCACATAGCGGTCGATCGTTTCGCGTTCGGCCACCATGGCGCGGCGTTCGGCCTGGCTGATGGCATCGGAAACGCGCGATAGATCCGCCCGGTCACGCTCGGACAAGCCGGAATGCCCGGGAACGCCGCCGCCCGCGACCGGCTGTTCCAGCGCGAAGGCGTCTACCAGGGCGCGGTGGACCAGAAGGTCGGAATAGCGCCGTATTGGAGAGGTGAAGTGGGCATAGGAGCCCAGGGCGAGGCCGAAGTGGCCGGCATTGCGCGGCCCGTAATAGGCTTGGGTCTGGCTGCGCAGCACGGCCTCCATCACCAGCGCCTTTTCAGCCTCGTCGCTGACGTCCCTGAGCATGCGGTTGAACAGGCCCGGCGTGATCACCTGCCCCAGCGCGAGCTTGCGGCCGAAGGTGGCGAGATAGTCCTTGAGCGCGATGAGCTTTTCCCGGCTCGGGGGCTCGTGAATGCGGTAGACCACGGGCGCAGTCCGGCTTTCCAGCGCCTTGGCCGCGGCGACGTTCGCGGCGATCATGAAGTCTTCCACCACCCGGTGGGCATCGAGCCGCTCGCGCACCGAGATTTCGGCGATCCGGCCCTGCTCGTCGAGCCGCACCCGCCGCTCCGGCAGTTCCAGCGCCAGCGGATCGCGCGTGTTGCGGGCCTTTTCCAGCAGGCGCCAGGCGGCCCAAAGGTGCTGCAGGTGTGGCTCTGCCTCGCCGGCATCAATCCGCCGTTGGGCCTCCTCGTAGGCGATTACTTCCGCGATGCGCACCAGCGAGCGGGTAAAGCGGAAGTCCACCACCCGGCCATGTGCGTCAATATGCAGGTGGCAGGCCATGGCGGCGCGGTCTTCGCCGCTGCGCAGGGAGCATACGTCGGCAGAGAGCACTTCGGGCAGCATCGGCACGACGCGGTCCGGAAAATATACTGAGTTGCCGCGCTTGCGCGCCTCGCGGTCCAGGGCCATGCCGGGGCGGACATAGAAGCTGACATCGGCGATGGCGACCACGGCGCGGAAGCCCCCTTCCCCGTCGGGCTCAGCCCAGATCGCATCGTCATGGTCGCGCGCGTCGGAGGGATCGATCGCGACGATCGGGAGGCCGCGCAGGTCCTCCCGCCGTTCCTCGGATAGGGCCACTTTCGCCGCCGCCTCGGCCTGCTCGGTTACTTCGCCGGAGAAGACATGCGGAATGCCGTGCTTGTGGATCGCGATCAGGCTGAACGCGCGCGGGGCGAGCGGATCACCGAGGACGGCTGTCACCTTCACGCCCGAACGGGGAGTGCGGCCGACCGGTTCGGCCATGACCAGCTGGCCGACTTCCGCGCTGCCCAGATCGGCAATGGGCAGGGCGTTGCGTTCGCGCTTGTCGACGGGCGCGAGCCACCCCTTGCCGCTGGCATCGATCTCGACGACGCCGAGCATCTGTTCCTCCCGCGCGGCAAGCTTCTTCATCGGATGGGCGAGCCAGCGGCCCGAGCCCTCCTCGCCCAGTTCCTCGGTGCGCGCCAGCACGCGGTCGCCCATCCGTAGCGCTCCCTCGCGCTGGCGGCCGCGCTCGATCACGCGCAGGCGCGGCGGCGGCGTGGCGTCATCAGGGGCCCAGCTGTCGGGGATGGCCCAGGCTTCGCCGTCTTCGATCTCGACCACGCGCAGCACGGTGACGCGAGGTATCCCGCCCATGCGGTGGAAGGCGCTACGGTTGCCGTCGATCAAGCCTTCCTCGGCCATGTCCCGCAGCAGGGCCTTGAGCTGGATTTTCTCCTGCCCCTTGAGCCCGAATGCCCTGGCGATCTCGCGCTTGCCGGCGGGCTCATCGGACTGGGCGATGAAATCGAGCACCTGCTGGCGGCTCGGCAGGCCCGGGGCATGACGCGGGCTCTTCGGGCGAGCGGCTTTATCGCGGGGCTTCCTGGTGAATTCCTTGGGCATCGGCTAGCCTTGGCCGCAAACCGGACGATTGACAATCGCACCTGCTTGCCGAGAGTTCCGTCTCATGCGCCAGATCCTGAACGCCGTGCTGCTTGCCGGCACTGTCCTTGCTGCTCCCGCCCTTGCCCGGGCTCCTGTTCGCGTCCCGGCCAGCGTTGAGGACGAGATGGGCCCTGTCCTCGCCAATCCCGCCAATGCAGCCGCCATAGCCGCGCGCTGCGACAGGTGGATGGCGGGAATCGCGGCCCGCCAGACCGGACTTGAAGGCGAGACGGGCCCCGCCAGCGTAGCGCGCACGCTGCAGCGCTATGACGACATCGCCAACCTGATCGCCTCGGCCGCGGGCGAGTTCAGCCTGTTGCGCGAAGTCATGGCCGATGACCTTCGGCGCTCGGCCGCTGCGGCCTGCGAAGTGCGCGCCGCCAATGCCACCACACGGCTGACAATGTCGCGCAAGGTGTTTGATCGGCTCAAGGCGATACCCCGGCCCGCCGATGCGGCTACGGCGCTCTACCTTTCCCGGACGCTGGCAACCTTCGAACGCGCCGGAGTGGGTCTCCCTCCGGTGAAGCGCCAGAAGGCCCAGGCCCTCCAGGACCGCATTGCCGAGGTGGGCACCGCCTTCGAGAAGGCAATCGCCGACGGCCGCAAGACGGTCCTCGCCGATCCCGCCGAGCTTGAGGGACTCCCGGCGGACTACATCGCCGCGCACCCGCCCGGCGCGGACGGCAAGGTCGTCATCTCGACCGACTATCCGGACCTGTTTCCCGTCATGGCCTATGCCAGGAGCGAAGGCCTGCGGCGGCGACTGTTCGAGGCCAACGTGACCCGCGCCTGGCCGGAGAACGACGCCCGCCTGCGCGAACTGCTCAACCTGCGAGACGAGTTCGCCCGCCTGCTCGGCCGCAATGACTACGCGACGCTGGTGCTGGAAGACAAGATGCTCGACCGGCCCACGAAGGTAGAAGCCCTGCTGGCCGAGATGGCCGGCGCAGCGAAGCCGGCAAGTGACCGCGACTATGCGCGCAAACTTGCCGTCTACCAGCTCGATCATCCCGGCGCCCCAACGTTCAACGCCTGGGATAATGCCTACCTGACCAACCTCGTCCAGAAGCGCGATTTCGCCTATGACCGGCAGGAAGCCCGCCAGTACTTCGCCTACGACGAGGTACGCGACGGCATCCTGGCGCTGACGAGCGACCTCTTCGGCGTCACCATCCGCCCCTGGCACACCGCCACGTGGGATCCGCAGGTGGAGGCCTACGAGATGCTCGACAGGTCGGGGGCGCGGGCCGGCAAGGCGATCGGCCGGTTTTATTTCGACAGCCACCCCCGCCCCGGCAAGTACAACCACGCCAACATGATCAACCTGCGGCAGGGCGCCCTGAGAGCGGGGCGACAACGAGCCATTCCCTTGGGCGCTCTGGTCATGAACCTGCCGTCAGGGGATCACCGCACAGGCTTGATGGAACACGGCGACGTGGAGACCTTTCTCCACGAATTCGGCCACATGCTGCACCACATCTTCGGCGGGCAGAACGCGCGCTGGGCCGGGCAAAGCGGCGTGGCCACCGAATGGGACTTCGTCGAGGCGCCCAGCCAGATGCTGGAGGAATGGGTCTACGACTACGAGACCCTCGCCCGCTTCGCCCGCAACGCCAAGGGCGAGACGATCCCGCGCGAACTGGTCGAGAAGATGAACCGCGCCCGCTACTTCGACCAGGGCATGGCCGACATGCGCCAGCTCGCCCTTTCCAACATCTCGCTGCGATTCCACCAGGGCCCAAGCCCGGCAGACCTCGGCGCGCGGATGCGCGAGCTAGATGCCGTCTACAACCCGCTTCCCGCCCCTTCCTTCTCGCAGTTCCAGGACAGCTTCGGGCATCTCAACGGCTATTCCGCGGTCT
>DASTGC010000265.1:0-2636 GCA_035719485.1 Novosphingobium sp. | reverse complement strand
CGCAAACATTTCCATCATCCATGGACCACGGTAAGGAGCAAGGCCGCAGGTGTTGGTGTGCCATCCCTGAGCCTTCCAACGGTAATGCGGCAGCCGATACGGTCCCGGAAACATCGGCGTGACGAGGCTTCCGCTGGATTGCACAGCGTATGGATAGGCGCCGAAGTCGCAGTCATATTCTATATCTGCGGCAAGCAGCCGATGATCGGCATCAAACGCAAGCCTGACGCGCATCTGGTCTTCGCGGCTTTGTCCGGCAGCAATCAGGTTTTCCAGTCGATCTTCGATCCATTTGATGGGTCGCCGGATCAGGATCGCCGCCGCGATTACGGCCAGATCGTCCCGTTGCGGCGACATCTTGAGACCGAACCCACCGCCAACGTCCTGCCCGATTACCCGGACCTGTTGCTGAGGCAGGTTGAAGACCTTCGAAATGTGAAGTGACGACAGATGTGGACTCTGGCAGGCCGAATGCACAGTGAGTGCGCCGCTTCCATTGCGCGCCGCGACGAGGCCGCGCGGCTCCATCGGCATGTGCGTTTGCCTGCAATTGCGGACCACATCCTCGACCACGTGGGCAGCACCGGCGAAGATCGCGTCAATTGCCTCGTCCTCACCGCTGTCTTGCGCATTGGAGAGGTTGCTGGCGAGGTTGGGGTGCACCGGACCCATGGCTTTGGCTGCATCTATGCCGATTACCGGGGGTTCGGTCGCATAATCGACCTCAACCAGAGCAGCAGCGTCTTCAGCGACCGCGCGCGTCTCTGCTACCACAATCGCGACGGGATCACCGACAAAGCGAACGTCCGATCGTGCGAGCAGGCCGTTATCCGGGCCAGGACATTCCGGCAGATCGAAAACCGGATTGCCGACCTGATACCCCAAGCTATCAATATCGGCTGCGGTGAGGACAGCGACCACCCCGGGCAGGTCACGTGCGCGCTGGGTGTCCATGCGGGTAATCCGGCCGCGCGCCACGTTGCTGCGGACGAATGCGGCGTGCAGCATGCCCGCCAATACCACGTCGTCGATATAGGTCCCCGTTCCGGTCAGCAGCCGGCCGTCTTCCTTGCGCTGGACGCGCTGGCCGATGAACCTTGCCCCGGATTGTGTAGCCAGATCATTCACTTGCCCTGCTCCGCCAGCCGCTCAACCACTCTGAGCACTCCCTGATATCCGGTACACCGGCACAAATGGCCGGACAGGGCCGCCCGCATCTCGTCTCCAGTGGGGCGCGGTTCGCGCCGATCCATTGCCACCAGCGTCATCAGGAAGCCCGGCGTACAGAACCCGCACTGCAGCGCGAACTCTTCGCGAAACAGCTTTTGAACGGGGTGCAGTTCCTCGCTGCTGCTGGCCAGTCCTTCCACTGTTTCCACGGTCTTTCCGTTCGCCTGGACAGCCAGCATCAGGCAGGCGCGAACGGGCTGCCCATCGACCAGCACGGTGCAGGCGCCGCACACGCCATGTTCGCAACCGGCATGGGTTCCGGTACACCCGGCATCAACGCGGATGAAGTCGAGCAGCGTTCGCCGCGCTTCTGCGGTTCCCTCTACTGTCCGACCGTTCAGTTCGAATTCGATGAAGTGGACGCTCACGCCGCGGCCCTCCCGCCCAAGGTTTGCACACTGTGTTCGAACAGGCGTGTGGCCACGGTCCTGCGATAGTGGGCCGAAGCATGCAGATCGTCCGCCGGCTCAACCTCGGCCAATGCGATCCGGGCAAGTTCACGGGGATCCAGATCGGACAAGGCGACGCCCGTCATCGCCTGTTCTGCTGCCACCCCGGCAATTGGCGTAGGCCCCATACCGAACCAGCCAATGCCGGCTCGCGCAACCTTCTGGTCGCGGACATCGAACAGCATAACCAGTCCGACCAGGGCAAAATCGCCCGCGCGTCGCGCCACCTCGTGGAAGACGATCTGACTGTCAGCTGCCCATTGCGGAAAATGCACCGCTACCAGCACTTCGTCATCAGCCCGGGCGGTAAGGTACGACCCCAGATAAAACTCGCGCGCCGGGACGATCCGGCTGCCCCTTGTGGACCGCAATTCGATCATGGCTCCCATCGCCACTGCCGTGGCAGGTTGCTCGGCTGCCGGTTCACCGAGTGCGATCGAACCACCGACCGTGCCCCGGCTGCGGGTCTGGTAGTGTCCGACATGCGCGATGGCGCGGGCCAGGGCCGGAGCGTGGCCCGCCACAATCGGGCTGGTCAGAGCGGCCGCCTGTCGAGTTGCGGCACCGATCCGGACACCCGTTTCACCCAGGGTGATCCCGGCCAGGTCTGCTGCCGGGTTAATGTCAACGACAACACCGGGCGTCGCCATGCGCAGCGCGAGTAGTGGCATCAGAGTCTGCCCCCCGGCCAGGATAGTGCCATCCGCCCCGGTCTCGCCAAGGAGGTGAACAGCCTCCTCGGCGCTGCCAGCCTCTACGTAATCAAAGGGTGCCGCTTTCATCAGCGCTGCCTCCCCAATACATCGGCCAGCCGTGCGATGGATTCATCGTCCAGCCGGACCGTCGCGAGGGACCTGCCAGCGCGACGGCCGAGCGCAAAGGCTGTTGCAGTCAGCGCGCCCCCCAGTAGCACGGCCACGATCAGAGCAAGGCGTTCCAATCCGGAGGAGATCTCGA
>DASTGC010000264.1:0-2364 GCA_035719485.1 Novosphingobium sp. | reverse complement strand
CTGCGCTTGGTTGCTCGGCGCGGCGGCTGACGAGATCAACCCGACGGAGCGAGGATTTGTCGAACGGCTGACGACGACGGCGCCGACGCTTGCCGCGGCGGCCGATCTGGCGAAGCGCTTCGCCGCCCTGATCCGCTCGGGCGATGCCGCTCCGCTCGATGAGTGGCTTGCCGCTGCCCGGCACAGCGAACTCGGCGGCTTGGCCAAGGGCATCGCTCGCGACCTCGACGCTGTACGGGCCGGGATTGTCGAGCGATGGAGTACCAGCCCTGTCGAGGGACAGATCAACCGGCTCAAGACGATCAAACGGCAGATGTATGGACGGGCAGGTCACGACCTGCTTCGTGCGCGCATGCTCGCCGCAGCATGACATGGCAGAGCGGCTGAGTTGCACCAGAAGTGTGGATGATCCTCCCGCTGTCGCTAACCGGTTACGCTTCCTGTCGCGCTATAGTCCCGGCCGTTCTTCTGATTTTCCACGAGGCGAGGCCCGTTTAGCCCGTCTTATTCATGCGCTTCAACCTGCGGTGGGGCTCACGGGCTGCATAGTCGTATAGGCGTACGCCATTTCAGGCGGCTGGACCGCGTTTTGGGTGTGGGCTGCGTCAGGCGTTGGCGGTTGCGGGATCGGGGTTTGACGGGGCACATGCCCCGCGGGTCAGGGTGCCTGTGGGTGGAAGGCACGCACCAGGCTGCGGAACAGCACTGCCTCGGGGTGCGCGGCGGCGAAGGCGAGGCGCACCCGGGTTGCGGTCTCGCTGACCCGAACGGCGAGCTTGATCAGATGCAGCCGAATGGTGGCGAACTCGGCGCGTGCGAGCGGCTGCGGATGGGGGATGGCGGCGCGCACGGCGTGGACCAGCCAATAGGCGGCGGTGTGCAGAATGAGACGCATCTGGTTGGCGAGCGGCGACCGACAGGAGGTCCGATCGGAGGCGAGTTGCGTCTTGTGCAGTTTGATCAGGTTCTCCGCCTGCCCGCGCGCGCAGTAGAGCGTGTCGTAGAGCCAGGCCGGGCTGCCGACGGCGAGATTGGTCACGACGTAGCGGATATCGAGGCCGCGCCTTGTGCATTCGATGCGCGCGACCACGCGCTGGGGGGCGGCCCAGGACTTGGCGGCGTAGCGGGTCTCGGCGTAATCGCGCACCCCATCGAGATCGCCGACGGCGCGTTTGGTGCGCACCGCATCCGCGGTGGTCTCCACCAGGGCATCCAGCACGGTGTTGCCGCTGAGCCCGAAGACGAAGCGCACATCATGGGCGTCGCACCAGGCCATCGCTTCGGGCCGCCCATAATGGCTGTCGCCGCGAATGGTGATGGTTGTGTCCGGCCAGTGGGTGCGGATCCAACGCACCAGACGGCGCAGATGGTTGCGCACTTCCACCCCGCTTGGCGTCTTGCCCGGCCGCAGGATCACGCCGAGGCATTGCCCGCTGGCGGCGTCGTAGACGTGGATCGGCAGAAAGCACCGCTCGTCATAGTGGGCGTTGAACAGCGAGAGTTGCTGATGCCCGTGCACGCGATCGAGCGTGTCGTCGATGTCGAGCGTGATCGCCTTGGGCGGACGATGATGGCCGCGGCAGAACAGGTCAACCATGGCGCGCCCGAGCCGCAGCAGGGTGCGCAGGCCGGGCGCGTTCTCCAGCCGCGAGACGGTCGGCTGCGAGGCCAGATCAGCCCCGCTCTCGGGCAACCGTCCGCAGGCGAGCTTGAAGGCGGGGTCCTGGCGCAGATGGTCGAGGTCGTCGGCATCCGGATAGCCGCAGGCAATGGCGAAGATGCGCGCACGCAGGATGGCAGCCACGTCGTGCGTGACATGCGCCGGGCTGCGGCGGTCCGGGATCAGCGGGGCCAATGTCTCTATTAACCCGAGCCGCCGGTCGGCGCCGGCCAGCAGCAGCACGCCGCCATCGGAACTGAGCCGGCCGCCATCGAAGGCGGCGGTGACCTTCTTGCGCCAGACCGCTGGCAGGCTGAGCGGCAGAAGCGTATCGTCGGGCATGGCGGGTGTGGCAGCCTCCGGCTCGCGAAGAGGTTGGCGTCGATACCCAAATCTCTGAATCAGCTCAGAGGTTTACACCATGCCCGCCAGCGAATCCCTGCCATGCGTGTGAATAAGACGGGCTAGCAGGTAGCGGGTAGTAAGTGTCCCAGACATCATGGGCCAAACTGAGATTCTCTGTGTAGCGGTAGGCAGTATCAGACGGAAGCGCCTGAGCCATAGCCTCATCCCAGAGTTGGGCGCCATCGTTGCCGTGTATCGCCCAAACCGGTACATCTTTCAATCGAGCTATAACATCTGCGTTCGGTAATTCGGTGGTACCCAAGCTCATCACTGCGCCAGATAAAGGGAGTCCGGCTGCA
>DASTGC010000263.1:0-10002 GCA_035719485.1 Novosphingobium sp. | reverse complement strand
GGTCGAGGTGGGCCGGGAATTGGAAATGGTTTTCCGGATCAAGGCGTTCGACAAGATTCGCGGTTTCCGGAAATACTTCTGGAAAGCCAGACCTGTGATTACGGAGGCTTGAGATGGCAAGCGGCATCAAGGACAAGGTTGCAATCCTCGGCATGGGCTGTGCCAAGTTCGGCGAGCGCTGGGACAAGGACGCCGGCGACCTGATGGTCGAAGCCTTCGACGAGGCCATCATCGATGCTGGCATCGACAGCTCCCAGATCGACGCGGCCTGGCTCGGCATTGCCTATGACGTGGTGAACATAGGCTCGTCCGGCATTCCGATGTCTTTCGCCTTGCGACTGCCCAACATCGGCGTGACCAAGGTCGAAAACTACTGCGCTTCAGGTACGGAATCGTTTCGCGGCGCGGTCTACGCGGTTGCGTCGGGAGCTGCCGATATCGCCCTGGCGATGGGCGTGGAGAAGCTCAAGGATACCGGGTACGGCGGCCTGCCGGTGCGAACCATCGGGACACTGCTCGACATGGTCGGCGTCGAGGGGTCGGGGCCAGGCAATTTCGCCCAGATCGCTTCGGCCTATTGCGACGTTCACCGCGTCAGCAAGGACGATCTCAAGCGCGCCATTGCCCACGTCTCGGTCAAATCTCACGCCAATGGCGCCAAGAACCCCAAGGCGCATCTGCGTAGCCTGATCGACATAGACACGGTGTTGAATGCGCCGATGATCGCTGAGCCGCTGGGGCTGTTCGACTGCTGCGGCGTCTCCGATGGCGCGGCCTGCGCCATCGTGACCACGCCCGAGATTGCCCGCAGCCTGGGCAAGAAGGACCTCGTCACGGTCAAGGCGCTGCAGTTGTCGATGTCGAACGGCTGGGAGATGCAGCAGGCTGGCGGCTGGAACGGCAGCTATTTCCACACGACCCGGATTGCCGCCAGCAAGGCTTACAAGGAAGCGGGCATTTCCAACCCGCGCGAGCAGATAAACCTGACCGAGGTGCACGATTGTTTCTCGATCACCGAGCTGGTCACGATGGAGGACCTGCTCCTCTCGAACGAGGGCGAAGCGTGGCGGGACGTGCGCGACGGCATGTTCGACGCCGACGGCAAAATCCCGTGCCAGATCGATGGCGGCCTTAAGTGCTTCGGCCACCCGATCGGCGCCTCGGGTCTGCGCATGATCTACGAAAACTATCTCCAGTTGCTCGGCCGTGCGGGGGAACGGCAGGTTAAGACGGCGCCGAGCCTCGCGCTCAGCCAGAATTTGGGCGGCCAGCCTTGTGAAAATGTTTCGGCCGTGGCCATCGTGGGCCTTGCCAACGTCTGACGTCGCCATCACTGCCAGATGAAACTGACGAATCCAGTTTCCGGGCACCCCCGGATAAGCGCATGACGCCGCAGGAATGCTGAAATGAGGAGGATATTGTGAGCGAAGTCGGATCTTACGCGATCGAGGATGGCATCGGGATCATCACGATCGATTCGCCGCCCGTCAACGCGCTGGGGATCAAGGTGCGTCGCGCGCTTGCGGAAGGCTTCGCCAAGTTCGGAGCGGATGACAGCGTCAAGGCCATTGTCCTGATCTGTGGCGGACGGACCTTCTTCGCCGGCGCCGATATCTCAGAGTTCGGCAAGCCGATGGAGCAGCCTAACCTCCAGGTCACGCTCGCGGCCATCGAAAACGGGACTAAGCCGGTCGTAGCTGCAATTCATGGTACGGCTCTGGGCGGCGGTTACGAGCTTGCGCTGACCTGTCACTACCGCGTCGCGGTTCCTTCGGCCAAGGTCGGCCTGCCCGAAGTCAAGCTCGGCCTGCTGCCGGGTGCCGGCGGCACGCAGCGTTTGCCGCGCATCGTTGGCGCGGCAGCGGCGCTCGAGATCATCGTCGGCGGCAACCCGGTTCCGGCCAAGAAGGCGCTGGAACTCGGCATGGTCGATGCCCTGGCGGAAGAAGGCAAGCTGCGCGAAGATGCGATCGCTTTTGCCCGCAAGGTGCTGGCCGAAGGTCGCCCCCTGCAGCGCGTGCGCGACCGTCAGGACAAGGTGGATCCGGACAAGGGCAACCAGTCGCTGTTCGACGAGTTTCGCCGCAAGAACGCCCGGGCCAACCGCGGATTCCGGGCTCCGGAAAACATCATCAAGGCCATCGAGGCGGCCGTGGAATTGCCGTTCGAGCAAGGCATCAAGCGTGAGCGCGAGCTGTTCGAGGAGCTACACGATTCCGTCGAATCGGCAGCGCAGCGCTACTATTTCTTCGCCGAGCGGCAGACGGCCAAAATCCCTGACGTGCCCGCGGATACGCCCCGCCTGCCGATCAAGGCGGTCGGCGTGATCGGCGCCGGCACAATGGGCGGCGGCATTGCAATGAACTTCCTCAACGTCGGCATCCCCGTCACCCTGGTGGAAATGAACCAGGAGGCGCTCGACCGCGGACTTTCGGTCATTCGCAAGAATTACGAGAATACCTCTCGCAAGGGTCGCCTGACCCAGGACGACGTCGAGAAGCGCATGGCGCTCATCACGCCGGCAGTGGGCCTCGAGGCGCTGGGCAACGCCGATCTGGTGATCGAAGCGGTGTTCGAACAGATGTCGGTCAAGAAAGACGTGTTCGGCAAGCTCGACAAGATTGCCAAGCCGGGCGCGATCCTGGCCAGCAATACTTCGTTCCTAAACATCGACGAGATCGCTTCCGTCACCAGCCGCCCCGAACAGGTGGTCGGCCTGCACTTCTTCTCCCCGGCCAATGTCATGCGCCTGCTGGAGGTGGTGCGCGGGGACAAGACCAGCAAGGAGGTCATCGCCACAGCCATGAACCTGGGCATTGGCAAGCTGGCCGTGCTGTCGCGGGTCGGGCCCGGGTTCATCGCCAACCGCGTCATGGGACCGCGGGTGAAGCATGCGGACGACCTCGTGCTCGAAGGACCCACACCGCAAGAGATCGACAAGGCCATCTTTGACTTCGGTTTCCCGATGGGTCCCTTCGAGATGATGGACCTGGTGGGCCTCGACGTGATCGGCCGCGACAGCACCGAGCGCTACCTCCACGGCGATTTTGTTGCACTCAACCGTCGCGGGCAGAAAACCAACGGTGGCTTCTACGACTATGACGAGAACCGCACCAAGCAGGCCTCGCCGGTCGCGGCACAGGTGATCGCGGATTTTGCCAAGTTCAAGGGGATCACGCCCGGTGGTCAGCAATCGGCTGAAGAGATCGTGGCGCGGTTGCTCTACCCCGTAGTCAACGAGGGTGCGAAGGTGCTGGAGGAAGGCATTGCCCTGCGTGCCTCCGACATCGATGTCTGCTGCATCCTTGGCTACAATTGGCCGGTCTATACGGGCGGGCCCATGTTCTGGGGCGATACGGTCGGGCTGAAGAAAATTGTGGCGAAGCTGGAAGAGCTGGAAGGCAAGTACGGTGAGGCGTTCAAGCCGTGCGCATTGCTCCGGGAAACGGCGGCGAGCGGCGGCAGCTTCACCCGCTAGGGCCCAGCGGGAAGAGGACGGACTTGGTCGGACTCTTATCCGGGATCAGGATCATCGAGGTCGGCGGGATCGGTCCCGGTCCGTTCGCCTCGATGATGCTGGCCGACCACGGCGCCGACGTCATCAGCATCCAGCGCCGCGGTGGCTATTTCGTGCCGCAGGACGCCTCGTCCCGGTCGCGCCGGTCGATCGTCCTCGATTTCAAGCGCCCGGGCGGCGTGGAGGCGATGCGCGCGCTGTGCCGGACGGCCGACGGGCTGATCGAAGGCTTCCGGCCCGGCGTCATGGAGCGCCTTGGGCTGGGTCCGGAGGTGCTGCTCGCCGACAATCCCAGGCTGGTCTACGGACGAATGACGGGCTGGGGGCAGTTCGGGCCTCTGGCGAATAGCGCCGGGCATGACATCAACTACATCGCGATTACCGGCGTGTTGCATGCCGTGGGTCGCCGGGGGGAACCACCGGTGCCGCCGGTCAACTTCGTCGGGGATTTCGGCGGCGGCGGTATGTTGTTGGCTTTCGGCATGGCCGCTGCTCTACTCGGCGTGCGCATGGGCAAGCCCGGGCAGGTGGTCGACGCGGCGATGACGGATGGGTCCGCGCTGCTGGCTGCCATGTGTTACTGGGGGCTCGCGGCCGGGACCTATCACGATGAGCGCGGCACCAACTGGTGTGACGGTGGCTCGCATTATTACGATACCTATGAATGCGCCGATGGCGGCTACATATCGATCGCCTCGTGGGAGCCGCAGTTCTATGCACTGCTGCGGGAAAAGCTTGGCATCGCCGGTGATCCCGAGTTCGACGCCCAGCAAGAGGAAGCGCGATGGCCAGACCTCAAGCTGAAGCTTGCCGCGATTTTTCGTCAGCGCACCCGGGAAGAGTGGTGTGGCTTGCTGGAGGGCTCCGACGTCTGCTTCGCGCCAGTTCTGTCGATGAGCGAGGCCCCCTTTCATCCGCACAATATTGCCCGGCAAACCTTCGTCGCGGTTGATGGGGTCATCCAGCCTGCGCCTGCGCCCCGCTTCTCCGCGACGCCCGCACCGGGGCCGCGCGCGGCGCCGCAGATTGGCGCCGATGGCGAGCAGATATTGCGCGAAGCCGGTTTTTCTGCAGAACGCATCGCCGCCTTGCGCGACAGCGGGGCCCTCGCCTGATAGGCTGGTCATGGCCCGTCCAATCAGGTGAACGGAGTAGGGAAGCTGACATACGATAAACTGACCTATGAGATCATCGGCGATGTGGCGGTGGTCCGTCTCAACGATCCGGACACGCTCAATGCCTTGACCGATCCCATCGGCGTCGAAGTCATGCATGCCCTCCACCGGGCAGAGACCGAAGCCAAGGCCATGCTGCTTACCTCGGTGGGCAGGGCATTCTCCTCCGGCGCCAACATGGCCGATGCGACTTTCAATCTCGATGATCCGCACCGCGACCTCGGGGTTGGCGTGCACAGCATCTTCAATCCGCTGCTACTGGATATGCGCTCGTCGAGATTGCCTATCGTCACGGCGGTCAAGGGGCCGGCTGCCGGCGTCGGCTGCGGCCTCGCCTGTTCGGGCGACATGATCATCGCGGGCGAGAGCGCGTTCTTCTTCCCGGCTTTCCGCCACGTCGGTCTCTCGCCAGACGGGGGGATCAGCTACCTGCTAACAAGAGCGGTCGGTCGGGTCCGGGCGATGGAAATGATGCTGCTCGGCATCAAGCTGCCGGCGGCAAAGGCGCTCGAGTGGGGCCTGATCAATCGGGTTGTGCCCGATGACGCGGTCGATGATGAAGCGCTGAAGCTGGCAACGGCTCTGGCGGCTGGGCCACGCTCACTAGGCTATATCAAGGACGCCGCGTGGGCGGCGTGCGACCTGCCCCTGGCCGAGCAACTGCAGCGCGAACGCACGCTGCAGCGATCAGCTGGCCAGACTGCCGATTTCGTCGAGGGCGTCTCCGCCTATCGCGACCGGCGTCCCGCGAAATTCACCGGGGAATGACCAGCCTCAGAGCGTACTGACCAGATGGCCGCCGTCGACCTCGATCACCGAGCCGGTCATATAGGCCGAAAGGTCTGATGCGAGGAGCAGCAAGGGACCATCGAGATCCTCCAGCCGGCCAAGGCGGCGCTGGGGGATGCGCTTGATCATCGCCTGGCCTGCGCCGCTTTGCCAGAAACTGGCGTTGAGTTCGGTTTCGAGATAGCCCGGGGCCAAGGCATTGACCCGGATGCCGTAGCGGGCAAGCTCAAGCGCGAGGGTCTTGGTCATCTGGATGGCACCGGATTTCGATACCGCATAGGGGAGCACGCCCCCGGCCTGCCTCAACCCGAGAATGGAAGCGAGGTTGATAATCGCGCCACCAGCCTGGCGCGCGCGCATGGCCCGGGCGGCAGCCTGCGACATCAGGAACATGCCTTTGAGATTGGTATCAATCACCATGTCCCAGCTGGCTTCGGTCTGATCCAGCACCGGGGCATCGTGGACAACCCCTGCGTTGTTGACGAGGATGTCCGTGCGCTCCAGCGCCGGCGCGGCGGCCGCGATGCTCTCGGAACTGGTAACGTCGAGCACGATCGTTTCACACTTCCCGCCGCTGCTTTCGATCGCCCGGGCAACGTCGGCGGTGGCCTCCGCCCGCCTTGCCGCAAGGATGACGTGGGCCCCGGCCCGTGCGAGCGTGCTGGCGAAATGTGCACCCAGGCCCGCTGATGCACCCGTTACCAGCGCCACCTTCCCGTCCAACCTCCATCGATCCATCGTCATCTCACTTCACCTGGCTGTTTCTGGCGAACAGGGGTCGCGCCTGATCAGCCCAGCTTCTGCATCACGGCATCAGGGATGTCGTAATTGCCCCAGACCGTCTGCACGTCGTCATCATCGTCGAGTACGTCGATCAGTTTTAGCAATGTGATCGCGACAGCTTCGTCCACTTCGACCTTGAGCCCCGGCTTCCACGCCAGCTTGACGCCTTCGGCCTCGCCCAGCGCCTTCTCGAGCTCGCGCGCGACTGGATGCAGGTTTTCAACCGCAACCCAGACCGAGTGGCCGTCCTCATCCGATTCGACGTCATCCGCCCCAGCCTCGATGGCTGCCTCCAGGACCTTCTCCTCGTCGCCGACCGCGGCGGGGTATTCGATCAGGCCCAGGCGTTCGAACCCATGACTGACGGCGCCGCTGGCGCCGAGATTGCCGCCGTTCTTGGCAAAGGCCGTGCGCACGTTGGTAGCGGTCCGGTTCCGGTTGTCGGTCAGCGCCTCGACGATCAGGGCGACGCCACCCGGACCGTAGCCCTCATAGCGCACTTCCTCGTAGTTCTCCCCGTCGCCCTTGGAGGCCTTGTCGATCGCGCGCTGGATATTGTCCTTGGGCATGGACTGTGCCTTGGCCGCATTGACCGCGGCGCGGAGGCGAGGATTCATGTCGGGATCGGGCAAGCCCATCTTGGCCGCGACGGTTATTTCGCGGGAGAGCTTGGAGAATTGTGCCGAGCGCTTTTTGTCCTGCGCGCCCTTGCGGTGCATGATGTTCTTGAATTTGGAATGGCCGGCCATTTGCTCTTCGCTTGCTAGGGAGTGGCGTTTGCAAGCGCCCCTACCTGAAGGCAGCCCGTGCGGCAACTTTCCCTGCCGCGCCGGCGCTGCCGGCTCATGCCGGCCGATCAGTCGATCCCAAGCGCATTCTTGTAGGTGTCGAGAATCGCTTCCATCTCGCGGCGATCGTCGGGCTTCATCTTCCGCAGCCGCACGATCTGCTTCATGATCTTGCTGTCATAGCCGGTCGCCTTCGCTTCGGCGTAAACATCCTTGATATCGTCCTGGATGCCTTTCTTCTCTTCTTCGAGGCGCTCAACGCGTTCGATCAGGAGGCGCAGGCGGTCGTCGGCGGCATCGGCCATGTGAAGAGTTCTCCGGATACAGAATCAGTAAACCGCGCGGCGATTAGCGGGCGTCGCGGATTCGGGCAAAACGCCGCCTGTGGAAAGACTCGTTTGACGGGTGTCGCAAGACCTCCACGGATGTGGAGGGAGCACCAATCAATGACTCCCGCCGTTCCTCTTCAGGCTCTCGTTCATCCGGGCCAGCTGCTCAGGCGTGGCCTCGGTCTGGAAACGGGCCTTCCATTCGGGGGCGGGCATGCCGTGGATCGCCTCGCGGGCGGCGGTCTTGTCGAGCGGCGCACCTGCGTCGACAATCCAGTCGGCCAGGCAGTTGCGGCAGAAACCCGCTAGGCCCATCAGGTCGATGTTCTGGGCATCGTGGCGGTGGCGCAGGTGCCGAACCAGGCGCCGGAAGGCGGCCGCAGCAACGGCGTCGTCAATCGAGTCGAGCGGATCGTTACCGGTTGAATTCGTATTTTCGGAACAGCTCATGGCTTAGGGTCCTTGGGTTTTCATGGTGCTGTTGCCATAGGAGCGGCGCGTATTGGAAGGACTTATCGTGGCGAACCCCAGGACATCGTATCGCGGCCGCCGGGTAAAGATCCTCGCCACCGTTGGGCCCGCCAGCTCCTCTCCCGAAATGGTCGCCCGGCTGCTGCGGGCCGGCGTGGACGCCTTTCGCGTCAACATGAGCCATGGCGATCATGCGACCCATGCGCAGACCATTGCGACGATCCGTACGGCGGAGAAGGATTTCGGACGCCCCGTGGCGATCCTGTGCGATCTGCAAGGCCCCAAGCTGCGCGTCGGCACCTTTGCAAACGGACGCGAGCGGATCCGCCATGGCGCGCATTTCACCCTTGATCGCGACCGCACGCCGGGTACGGAAGAGCGGGTCTGCCTGCCGCATCCGGAACTGTTCGGCGTGCTCAAGCCGGGACAGCGGTTGCTGATCGATGACGGCAAGGTCCAGCTGCGGGTAATCCGCGCGACGGACACCGAAATCCTGACAACGGCCGAGGTCGGCGGGTTCATATCCGACCGCAAGGGTGTCAACGTGCCCGATGCGGTAGTTCCGGTTCCGGCCCTGACCGAGAAGGACCGCCGCGATCTCGCCTTTGCCATCGAGCACCATGCCGACTGGATCGCGCTTTCCTTCGTGCAGCGCCCGGAAGACGTGGCCGAGGCGCGCAAGCTGATGGGCGGCTACGGCGCTCTCGTCGCCAAGATTGAGAAGCCCGCGGCGGTGGACCGGCTGGACGAGATCATCGAGCTGTCGGACGGGATCATGGTCGCCCGCGGCGATCTCGGCGTCGAACTCAATCCCGAGGAGGTCCCGCCGTTGCAGAAACGCATCGTCGAGGCCACCCGCCGCTCGGGCAAGCCGGTGATCGTGGCCACACAGATGCTCGAATCGATGATCGAAAGCCCCGCACCGACCCGGGCCGAGGTCTCTGACGTTGCCAACGCGGTCTATGACGGGGCCGATGCGGTCATGCTCTCGGCCGAAACGGCGAGCGGGGCGTGGCCGGTCGAGGCGGTGACGATCATGGATCGTATCGGCAAGCAGGTCGAAGCGGATCCGGGCTATACCGCTCGCGTCCACTTCACCGACGTTCGCCCGGATGCGACCACCGCCGACGCCCTGGCCCAGGCCTGTGCCAACATCGGCGAAACAGTGACCCTGGCAGGGATCATTATCTTCACCGGCTCGGGCTCAACCGCGCGTCGGGTGGCCCGCGAGCGGCCCGGCGCACCGATGCTCGTGCTTACCCCGTCGCCGCGCACGGCCCGGCGCATGGCCCTGCTGTGGGGTGCCCATGCGGTGCACACCCGCGAAATCGGCTCGTTCGAGGAAATGATCGCCAAGGGCAAGCGGATGGCCCTTCGCCATGGCTTTGGCAGTGCGGGCTCAAAGCTGGTAACGCTCGCCGGCGTGCCCTTCGGCGTCCCGGGATCGACCAACCTGCTGCACGTGGTGACCCTGACCGGCAATGAACTGGACGGCGGGTAAGCTAAGGCCTCAGCTTCGCGCACCAAACAGCGCGGAACCCACCCTGACATGGGTGGCACCCAACATGATCGCGGTCTCGAAATCGTCGCTCATGCCCATCGATCGCCCCGCCAGCCCGTGGTCGGCGGCAAGCTTGTCCAGCAGCGCGAAGAACGGCGCGGGTTCAATCCCCGCCGGCGGCACGCACATCAGCCCTGCCACGGGCAGGTCGGCCATGCTGGCCTCGGCAAGCAGCGCCGGCAGATCGGCGATGGCGCAGCCGCCCTTCTGTTCCTCCGCGCCGACGTTGACCTGGATGAAGCAGGGTATGCGCCGCCCGGTCTTGTCCATGGCCCGGGCGAGAGCACTGATCAGCGACGGGCGGTCAACCGAATGGATGCAGTCGAACAGGCGGACCGCGTCCTCGGCCTTGTTCGACTGGAGCTGGCCGACGAGATGGAGCTCTATTCCCGAATGGGCGGCGCACAGGGCCGGCCACTTGGCCTGCGCTTCCTGTACCCGGTTCTCTCCGAACACGCGCTGCCCGACCTCGATCAGCGGAACGATGGCCTCGGCGGGGTGGGTCTTGCTGACCGCAACGAGCGTGATGTCCTCGGGCTTGCGCCGGGAAATGGCAGCGGCCCGTGCGATCCGGTCGCGGACCTTGCCA
>DASTGC010000262.1:0-4212 GCA_035719485.1 Novosphingobium sp. | reverse complement strand
GGACGTGCGTCGCTTCGACGAGACCATGCCGAAAGAATTTCGCGACGAAGTCAAGCGGCGCGGCGTTCGCTACTCGCGCAATTTCCGGCTGCCGGATTGGGAGAGCGGCGATGCTTTCCTGGATAGTCTGCATCTCACCTGGCACGACGTGTTCGGAACTACCGACAAGGCCGAAGCGGAAGAAGCCTGCCGCAAGATGGGCGTCGAACCGCGCTGGGAGAAGAACGGCAGCCTCTCGGTCCTCTATACCACCCCGGGCTTCGTGACCCATCCAAGAACCGGACGAGACATCTGGTTCAACCAGATCGCCAGCCAGTCGCCCAACCCGTGGGCCGGTGTGGAAGGGTTTATGGAGAGGATCGCCAATTTCGCGCATCTCTACAGCGAGGACGCCCCGCCGCCCTATGCCACGACCTTTGGCGACGGGGGAGTCATCGCGACCGAGAGACTGAAGCCGATCTATGACTTGCTGGATTCGCTGGAGATCGCTTTTCCCTGGCAGCGCCGGGACGTGATGCTGCTCGACAATTTTTACGTCTTTCACGGGCGAAACTGGTTCACCGGGCCGCGCGACGTCCAGGTTGCCTTGCTCGGATAACCTTTGCCCTATCGACAAGGGAAGGAATTCACCGTGAATGCGATCCACAATGACCTGCTGGAAATCAGCCCATCTGCGGAATACGTGATTTCAGACCGAGAAATGGCGGTGCGGCGGGACCTTGCCGCCTGCTACCGGCTGATCGCCATGCTGGGGTGGGATGACCTTGTCGCGACCCACATTTCCGCAGCCGTTCCGGGAGAGAACGCGATCCTGATCAATCCCTTCGGATTGCTGTTCGAGGAAGTCACCGCCAGCAGCCTGCTTAAAGTTAACATGCAAGGCGAAGTGGTCCAGCCAAGCGCCTATGCCGTGAACCAGGCCGGGTTTGTTGTTCACAGTGCCGTTCATGGCGCCCGCCCCGACGTGGGTTGCGTGGTCCATCTGCACACGAAGGACGGAGTGGCCGTCTCCATGCTGGAAGAAGGGCTCCTGCCGCTCAACCAGGCAGCGATGACGATCGCCCACGACGTCGCCATGCACGAGTACGAGGGCATCGTCGATGACCTGCGCGAGCGCGAACGGCTTGCTGCCGATCTTGGCACCAGGCACCTGATGCTGCTGCGCAATCACGGAACCCTTGCGGTGGGGCGCACCGTGGCGGAGGCGTTCACCCGCATCTACACGCTGGAAACCTGTTGTGCGATCCAGATCCGGGCCTGTTCAACCGGCCGGGCCATTCATGTGCCTACCGCTGAAGCAGTGGCCAGCACGGCCGGGCGCATGACTGTGGATGCGATCGGGTCCTACGCCAACAACCTCGTTTGGCCAGCCATGCTGCGCAAGCTGGATCGGATCGATCCCGATTATGCCCGCTGACAGCCGGCGGAGAACATAAATGGCCAAGGTCAAGCTGGTTTCCCCCGGGCAGCTTCGGGCGATCCCAGGATGCCTGCCGGACGAGCAAGCTTTTGGCGAGGTGCAGACGCGCCTGGGAGTGTGCGGTTCCTTCCCGCTCCATGCGGGCTTCCGCATCATGACCGGCGGAAGCGCGATTGCGTGGCAGGCGGCTGCCAGCGGCCGGGTTATCCTGGTTTGGGAGGGGGTTGCCCGCGTCGGTGAGACGATCCTGGGTGTGGAGAGCGCCGTCATCATCGAGCACGGCGGATCAGTCAGGATCGATGCTGTTGAGGATGCGACCGCGTTGCTCGTCTTCGATGCCCGTAAAGACAGCCCACCCGAGGATGCCCATGGGGGAGGGGTCCATATCCTCCCGGCAGAGAGGGTCCAGCGAACCGATTGCCTCGCCCCGGATATGCCGTTGGGCGCTGCCGTATACGCCGATTCTTCCTGTCCGACCTGTTCGATGTGGCTGCACGAGAACAGCTATCAACCGCATTTCGAGTTGGGCCTCCATTCGCACTCACAGGATGAAATCATCGTGGTGGTTGGCGGTGATCTGGTTATCGGGACCAAGTCCTATGGCCGTGGGTCCATGCTCGCGGTCGCCAAGGATGTGCTCTATCAGTTCAAGTGTGGCGAAAGGGGGCTGCGCTTCGTCAACTTCAGGCCTTCGCGCCCGACCTACACGTCGGGCGACGGCAGTTTCACCGCCGATGAGCGCTCAATCTACCGAGAGGTATTCCACGAACCGCCTCCCTACCTGCAGTCACTTTGATAGGCGCGTGCCTGCCGTCGCTGGAGCCGTAAGTTGATCTGCAAGTGATAGGGCCAATGCCCGGTTTACCACCCTTGCCTATTCTAACGAACGGATGGTAGACGACCGGCGCGGGCGACATGCGCCGCGTTGAATGCCCATGCGAGGACCGATGGACTCCGAGACATTTGCAATGCTCCGCGAAACCGTGCGCCGATTTGTCGACGAGCGGCTGATCCCGAACGAGGACCGCGTCGAGCATGAGGATGCGGTCCCGGATGAAATCATCGCGGAGATGCGTGATCTTGGACTGTTCGGGCTTACCGTGCCCGAGGAATATGGCGGGCTAGGACTTACCTCGTCGGAAGAGATCCAGGTTGTCTACGAACTTGGCCGGACCAGCTTTTCCTTCCGCTCGGTCATCGGAACCACGGTTGGCATCGGGAGCCAGGGCATCGTGATGGACGGCACGCCGGAGCAGAAGGCGGAGTGGCTGCCCAAGTTGGCCGGCGGCATGATTGCGAGTTTCGCCCTGACCGAACCGAACGCCGGTTCTGACGCCGCCTCGATCAGCACATCCGCCGTGCTTGAGGGGGATCACTATCGGGTGAATGGCACGAAACGCTACATCACCAATGCGCCGCGCGCGGGCATGTTCACGCTGATGGCGCGTAGTCGTCCCGACGTGAAGGGCGCCGCAGGCGTCACTGCCTTCATCCTGCCGGCCGATACGCCCGGCATCAGTTTCGGCAAGCTCGACAAGAAAATGGGCCAGAAGGGGACGCTCACCTGCGATGTCATCCTCGAAGACGTGATCATTCCTGTGAAAAACGTCATTGGCGGCATTCCGGAGCGGGGCTTCAAGACCGCCATGAAAGTCCTCGACCGCGGCCGCATCCACCTGGCAGCCCTATCCAGCGGAATGTGTGACCGGCTTGTTTCGGAGAGCGTCAACTACGCCGTGACGCGCAAGCAGTTCGGGCAGGCCATCGGGGAGTTCCAGCTCGTCCAGGGACTGATCGCGGACAGCCGGACTGAAGCCTATGCATCCTGGCTCATGACACAGGACGTCGCGCGTCGATATGATGCCGGTGAGAAGGTGTCGGCCGATGTTGCCTCAACAAAGTATTTTGCGTCGGAAGCGCTGGGCCGGGTTGCCGATCGCGCCGTGCAGATCCATGGCGGTGCCGGCTACATGGCCGAATACAAGGTGGAGCGGTTCTATCGCGACGTTAGGCTCATGCGCATCTATGAAGGCACGAGCCAGGTGCAGCAGACGATCATCGCCAAGTCCCTGCTTCGTGAAGCCGGGCTGAAGGTCTGAAACGCTGCAGCGCCAGGCAATTGAAATTTCAAGGGACGAAACATGCGTGAAGCGGTGATTTGTGAGCCCGTACGGACCCCGGTTGGGCGCCAGGGCGGTATGTTCAAGGACAAGAGCGCGGTCGATCTTGGCGTCGCCGCATTGTCTGGGCTGATCGAACGCACCGGAATTCCGAAGGACGTGATTGAAGACGTCATTTTCGCCCAGTGCTATCCATCGATGGAGGCTCCCGCGATCGGCCGCGTAGTCGCGCTTGATGCCGGTCTTCCCATTGAGACGCCGGGCATCCAGATCGATCGCCGTTGCGGCTCAGGCCTGCAGGCAGTGATATATGCGACGATGCAGGTGCAGACGGGGGGGGCAGATCTCGTGGTCGCGGGCGGCGCTGAATCGATGAGCAACGCTTCCTTCTTCACCCACCAGGCGCGGTATGGGGCAACCGGCGAAGGCTTGATGCTGCATGACAGCCTTGCCCGGGGCCGAGTCATGGCCGGTGGCAAGCATCACCCCGTGCCCGGAGGGATGATCGAGACAGCGGAAAATCTCCGCAGGCAGTATGGAATCCCGCGCGAGGAACAGGATGTTCTTGCGCTGAATTCGCACGCCAAGGCAATTGCCGCACAGCAATCCGGCGTGTTCGCGCAGGAAATTATCCCGGTGACCGTCACGGATCGCAAAGGCAACGTCAGCGTG
>DASTGC010000261.1:0-2450 GCA_035719485.1 Novosphingobium sp. | reverse complement strand
AGCGGCGGGACGATGACGTTGACGCGGCTGCCGTCCTTCAGGCGGGCGTCAGCCAGCGGCGTGGTCTGGTCGACGCGGCGGCCGACCTGGTTGACGATGCGCTGGGCGATCTGGAACAGGTGCTGCTCGTCGCGGAACCGGATCGGGGCGAGCTGGAGCTTGCCTTTCTTTTCAATGTAGGTCTGGTCCGGCCCGTTGACCATGATATCGGACACGTCCGGATCGTTGAGCAGTTCTTCGAGCGGGCCGAAGCCAAGCAGTTCGTCGATCAGCACCTTCTCGAGCGCGAACTGTTCGCGCCGGTTGAGGGTGATCTTGAGTTCGGCCAGCACTTCCAGGATGATCGGGCGGAACTCTTCCGACAGTTCGTCCTTGGAGAGCGTGGCGGCGGCTTCCGGATCGACGCGTTCGAGCAGGCGCGGCAGCACCTGCTCCTTGATCTTGTGGACCGAAGCTTCGAAGCCTTCGGCCTCGTACTGGTTGCTGACGACGGCCGTGGCGCGCTCGGCGAGGCGGCTCATGGCATCGCTCTTGCCGTCGGCCGGGCCCATGCCCATCGGATCGGCCGGCATTTGCGGCACAGTTGGGAAGGCATCGATCGACGAGGGCATCGACGGACGCGGCGCATCCTGCGGCGGCGAAGTGGAGGACTTCATTGGCCGGGCCACGCCGAACTGGGGCCGGGCACCGGGGCTCATGGCACCGACTCCGTTCTTCCGCCCGAATGCACTCATCTCGCGATAGTCCCTGTTCTGGCGCGCGCCCTTGCCTGTGCGGAATCGCTTCCGACAGGCGCAGAACTGCGCGGCTTGGCCGGGTATATGGTTGAAACTTTGAAAACTTCCTAAATGCGGCCGCGCTGTGTCAGCCGCAGCCCCGGCTTTGCCGCCGCCTGGAATGGGCGATCTGCATTGAAATCAAACGCATTTGCGGGCGCGGCTGGCAAAATGATTGGCATGGATCGGCGTCGGTGAGCTTGCGCGGTCCTGGATCTGCGGCTGCCCACCCGTGCCGGAGCCGATCAATCCAATAAGTGAATCCCCCGATAACCAAGACTGCTAAAGACAGCGCAATTAACTTTCGGCAGGTAGTGGACACCGGCACGAGCCGGACCTGGGGAATTACGGGCCTGATCAATGAACGAATCGCTGTTCCGTCAATTCCCGCTGCGTTGGGTGCTGTTCTGGCTGATCGCACCCAACCTGGCGCTGGTGCTGGCATGGCCCTTGGGTGGGCCGCCGATGGCCGACATCCTGCTCATGTCGGGCTGCATCGCGCTGATCTGCTCGCAGGCGCCCTGGCTATGGTTGCGGCGGGCCTGCGCGCTGATGCTGACCCCGGCGATGCTGTTCGTCTACATCTCGCGAAATTTCAACATCGACATCGACCAGCTGGCGAATGCCCCGACATACCTGACCAATGCCGCGCCACTGCGCTCTTCGATGTTCGTCGGGGCTACCTGTGCCGCCCTGCTATCCATGCTGATCACCTGGACTCAAATGCCCCGGGTGCCGCGCTTCCAGACGCCGATGAATCTGTTGCTGGGTTTCCTTGCGGTGACCGGTGTCATGCGCTTCGATGCCTACGCGACCGCGGCTTCGCGCGGCAGCTATGACCTGACCGGCGAAGGGGCGGCGTTTTCATCGGCCGTCGTGGCCAGCAGGCATTATCAGGCTCCGGCCGACCGGCGTCACGTAGTGGTAATCCTCGTCGAGGCTTTGGGATTGCCCATTTCGCCGGCGGCGCGGGCGCAGTTCGATGCCGACTGGGACCGTCCGGAATGGCGTCGGCGATACGATGTTCAGAGCGGCCTTGTCCCTTATTTCGGTTCGACCACCAGCGGCGAAATGCGCGAGTTATGCGGGCGCTGGAAGCTCGACGAGAGCGTGCCGTTCGGCCCGTCGGAATGCCTGCCCCAGCGAATGCGCCAGGCCGGCTACCAGACCACGGCCCTTCATGGCTTCGGCGGTGCCCTGTTCGACCGCCGGCAGTGGTGGGCGAGAGCCGGCTTCGAGCACATTGCCTTCGGCGCCGAGGTCGAGCGGGCCGGTGCGCGCCATTGCGGCGGGGTCTTCCCCGGGGCATGCGATACCGATGTTCCCGGCGAAATCGACGCCCTGCTGAAGCATGCCGATCGTCCGCAGTTCATCTATTGGGTGACCCTCAACTCGCATCTTCCGGTGATCGCCGACGCCAGCCTCGGCACGGCCGATTGCCGCCTCGGCGGTGCCGTGCTCGCCGCCGAATCGCCGCTGCTGTGCCCTCTGTTCGAGGTTCACCATCGTCTCGCCGATGCCATCACCCGCATGGCCATGGACCCGAGCCTGCCCCCCACCGATTTCCTGATCGTGGGCGATCATATGCCGCCGTTCTTTGCACGCGAGGCCCGGATGCGGTTCGATCCGCGCCACGTTCCATGGATCCTGCTCCACGCCCGCGGCGGCAAGGTG
>DASTGC010000260.1:0-5505 GCA_035719485.1 Novosphingobium sp. | reverse complement strand
CGCGTCCGGATCCGCGGCGGACGGGCCCAGCGAGTTCCCATGTGTCGCCACCTCGGCCAGCGCAGCATCCTCGTCCAGCACCTGACATCCCTGCGTGATATCATCGGCTTCCAACGTTGCCAGACGCGCAGGCGAGCCGATGAGCAGGGCAGCCCCGCTGTCGGCCAGGATATGAGCAACCTGCGCGCGCTTGAGCAGGGGATTGATGGGTACGTGCACCAGCCCGGCCCGTGCGGCGGCCAGTGGTATCAGGCAGGTCAGCTCGCCCTTGGCCGCCCAGGTCGCCACCCGCGCCCCCTTTTCAGGCAGGCGGGCGATTAACCAACCGCTAATGGCGGCGATACGCGCTCTTAAGTCCTCGTATGTCATGACACGATCGCGCAACAGGAGCGCCGGGTCATGATCCCGTCCCGTCAGCGCGAGATGGTCGAGCGGCCGGATCGCGGGGCTGGATAGTCTTGGCACCGGGCTCTCGCGCTCCATTGACCGCCGGGTTATCGTGATCGCCGTAGAATATCTTTCCACCTTGCGCAAAGCATCGCAGGAGCCGGCTGTCGCCGGGCTGCTCGCGCGCGCATCTGCCCCGTTCGACCGGGCAGGCTGGTGGGAAGGCCTGGCACAGCATTGTGATATCACCCCGCGCTATCTGCTTGCCAGCGGCCAGGGGACCATGCTCATGCCGTTGACCTCGGTCGGCGGCACAGCCCGACCGCTCGCCAACTGGTACACATTCCGCTGGCAGCCACTGATCAGCCCGGGCGCCGGGCGCGAAGCCTTGTTGTGCGCCGCCTTTGCCGATCTTGCCCGCTCGCACTGGCGAATCGAGCTGGAACAGGTCCCCGGCGAGGACGGCATGGCCGAAGTCATCGCCTCGGCGCTCGGCGCCACCGGGTGGAGCACGGCGATATCAGCCCATGACATCAACCACGTGCTTCCGGTCGGAGGCCGCACCTTCGCCGCCTATCTCGCGACCCGTCCGGGACGGTTGCGCGCCACACTCAAGCGAAAGTCGGCCCGGACCGCCTGCGAGGTGCAGACCGCATTCTCCAGCGAAGCCTGGGCCAGCTACGAGGCTGTTTACGCAGCCAGTTGGAAGGGAGAGGAGGGCTCACCCGCCTTCCTCCACGAATTGGCCGAGGCCGAAGGCGCAGCCGGCCGCCTGCGCCTCGGGATCGGACGGATCGATGGAGAGCCGGTGGCCGCGCAATTGTGGACCGTCGAAGGCGGCACGGCCTTCATCCATAAGCTCGCCTACCGCGAGGATGCCCGCGCCCACTCCCCGGGGACGGCGCTCACAGCCGCCCTGATGGCGCACGTGATCGATCTCGATCGGGTGGACCTCGTCGACTTCGGAACCGGCGACGATCCCTACAAGCGCGACTGGATGGAACAGGCGCGCCCTCGTTATCGCCTGTCCGCATTCCGGCCCGGTAATCCCCGTTCCTGGCCGTACCTTGCCCGCCGCGCGCTGTGCCGCCTTGCCCCGGCGGCTCCGGGCCGCTAGAGGCGCGCCTCTCCCGTGTTTCGGACCAATGCCAAAATGACCACCGAGCTTGACCGCACCTTGCGACAGATCCTGGCCGACGTGCTGGGACTCGCACCGGAGCGCGTCGCTACCTTTGCTGACGATACCGGCCTGTTCGGCCACCTGCCCGAGCTTGATTCGATGTCTGTCGCCGGGCTGCTCACCGAAATGGAAGACCGGCTCGGCTTCATCATCGACGATGACGAGGTCGATGGCGAACTGCTGGAAACCTACGGCTCGCTGCTTGCCTTCGCCGCGGCGAAGCAGGGCCGGGCCTGAGTTCGACCGGCATGATCTCAAGCTGGCCCTGCCCCCTTCCCGGCGGCTCCAGCACCGACGAATACGCCGTTGCCTTCGACCATGGCCGCTCTCGCCGCCTCCTGGTCGTACCCGCCCTGTTCGACGAGGCTAATCGCCTGCGCCGCTTCACTGTCGAGACGATGCGGCAACTCGATAAGGTGGGGATCGACACCTTCCTGCCAGACCTGCCGGGCACCAACGAGAGTGCGCTCCCTCTCTGCGCACAATCGCTCCATAGTTGGCGGCAAGCCATGGCGGCAGCGGCCCGCCATTTCTCCGCAACCCACGTGCTCGCCTTGCGCGGCGGCGCGCTGGTCAGCCCCTCCCTGCCCGCGCTTGCCCTGGCTCCGACCGGCGGCGCCGCGATCCTTCGTCAGCTGGTGCGCAGCCGCATCCTCTCGGCTCGAGAAGCCGGTCGCGATGAGACGACAGAAGGTCTGCTGTCGGAAGCACGTAGGCAGGGGATAGTGCTGGCCGGCCACGCGCTCGGGGCGGAAATGGTAACCGGGCTGGAGAGCGCGGGGCCAGCACCGGAGATCGGAACCATCGCCCAAGCTCAACTCGGCGGAGGAGCGCTGTGGTTGCGGGCCGAGCCTGATGACGATCCGACGCAGAGCGCAGCATTGGCGCAGATCGTTGCAAAGTGGTTGCGGGCGTAATGCGGCATCATTTCACATTCCCTTGCGAGGGCGCCAAGTTGGTGGGGACAATCGACGAGGCGCCAGGCACCAGCGGCTTGTTGATCGTCACAGGCGGCAGCGAAATCCGAGCTGGAGCATGGTCTGGCCAGGCCATGCTGGCCACGCGCCTGTCTGCGGCGGGACATCCCGTGTTCCGCTTTGATCGGCGCGGAATCGGCGACAGCGAGGGCGTGAACACCGGCTTTCGCGGGGCCACCCCCGACATCACCGCCGCCATTCGCGCCTTCCGGCAAGCAGCACCCCAGATTACCCGCGTGGTGGCCTTCGGAAACTGCGATGCCGCCGCCGCCCTGATGCTTATGTCTGGTGAGGGAGTGGATGAGCTGGTCTTGGCTAACCCATGGACCATACAAGAAAATGAGGAAGGCATCTCCACCGATTCCGTGCGCGCGCACTATCGGCAGCGTCTGCGGGATCCCGCCGCCATGCGCCGCCTGGTCACCGGCCGCGTAAACCTGGGATCACTGCTCCGGTCAGCCATCTTGGCCCTGCGCTCCCGACCGCCGGCGACTTTGGCGACTGAGCTCAAGTCTGGGCTGGCGCGCTTTCCCGGCCAGGCAACCATTCTGCTCGCCGGCCGCGACCGGACCGCCCACACCTTCCTCGTCCGCTGGGACAAGGCCGATCCACGCCTGCACCACTGCCCGGGCGCGAGCCATTCCTTCGTAGAACCCGAGGCCCGGGACTGGCTGGCCGAGCGCCTGGTGGAGGCGCTGCGCCGCTGATCAGGCGGTAACCTTGGCCGCCCTGGCAGTAGCGAATTCCCGTTCTGCCACGAACCGTTCTGCATCGAGTGCCGCCATACAGCCCGTCCCCGCAGCGGTGACTGCCTGCCGATAGGTATGGTCCATCACGTCACCGCAGGCGAAGACGCCGGGTATCGAGGTTTTCGGCGTACCCGGATCGACCACGATGTAGCCGGCATCGTCCAACTGGAGCTTGCTGCGGAACAGCTCGGTCGCCGGGGCGTGGCCAATAGCCACGAAGGCGCCATCGGCCGGGATGGTGGTGGTCTCGCCTGTTAGCGTGTCGACCACCTCTACTCCGGTCAGCCCGCCAGGCAGATCGCCGACGAACCGGTTCACCGCCTTGTTCCAAACGACGGAGATGTTGGGATGGGCAAACAGGCGGTCCTGAAGGATCTTTTCCGCGCGGAACGAATCACGCCGGTGGATGACTGTGACGTCCTGCGAGTGATTGGTGAGATAAAGCGCTTCCTCGACCGCAGTGTTGCCGCCGCCGATCACCACGACTTTCTTCCCGCGGTAGAAAAAGCCATCGCACGTGGCGCAGGCGGAAACCCCTTTTCCGCCAAGATCCGCCTCGCCCGGCACGCCGAGCCAGCGCGCTTGGGCGCCGGTGGCGACGATAAGTGTTTCGCCCTCATAGATGTCGCCAGAATCGGCGATAGCGCGGAACGGCGGGCCCGAAAGGTCCACCTCGACGATAGTGTCCCAGATCATCCGCGCGCCGACGTGCTCGGCCTGCGCCTGCATCTCCTGCATCAGCCACGGGCCCTGGATGACGTCGCGGAAGCCTGGGTAGTTCTCCACATCCGTGGTGATCGTCAACTGCCCGCCCGGTTGAAGGCCCTGCACCACGATTGGCTGGAGCCCGGCGCGCGCGCCATAGATGGCGGCGGTCAGGCCCGCCGGACCGGAGCCTATAATCAGCATGCGGGTGGTATGGGTCGCCATGGGGTTCCTAGTGTCGTGCGGGCGGCAGGCCGCCCCGGGTCTGGGGCGAGATAGCATCGCGGGCGCGGAATGCGAGTCTGCCTCGTGGAAAACGCTAGTTTTGATCCGAGTCAAAGACCTCCACTCCACCGAATGCTCTTGCGAATGAATTGCAGTAACTCTACCGGCCTGTGCAACTCAGGGAGGAAACATGTCGAGAATCACACTGGTACTGGCCGCGCTGCCCATCGCAGTGCTGGCAGCCCCCACCGGCGCGCTTGCCGCTCCCGGTCTGGCCGACGAGGTCTACGCTGCAACGGTAGAGCGCGGCGAACCAGAGATCGAACTGCGTTACGGACGCCTTGGTGGTGGGTCTGACGACGGCGAGGATCAACTAAAATTGGAGGCCGCCTATGGCGTCACTGACCGGCTGCGGGTGGCTGGAGTTGTTGAGTTCGAGCGCGAGTCAGGACAGTCGAGAAAGGCAGATTCGGCAGCGGTCGAGGCGATCCTCGCGCTGGGCAAGGCCGGCGGCGTCGATGTCGCACTTTACGGCGAATACGAGATGGGCTTCATTGGGCCTGACAAGGTTGAGACCAAGCTGCTACTCCAGCGGCGCACCGCAAGCTGGGACCTAAGGCTCAATCTTTCCGCCGAAAAGGAAATGGCGAGCGGCGCCAAGATTGAGCTGGGCTATGCGGCGGGCGCCTATGCGAAGGTTACCGGCGATGCGCAGCTTGGGGTTGAAGCTTATGGCCAACTCGGAACATTCGATCACTTCGCTCCGCGCGCGGAACACTTCATCGGTCCGGTCGCGAAGATCGAGGTCGAGGGGCTCGGCCCCGAGCTGGGCCTGCAGCTTGGCTATCTGTTCCCGCTTGGCGCCGCACGGGATGACACAGACGGGCAGCTGCAGGTGCGTCTCGAGATGGAATTCTAGGCGTTGCGCGGTTGACCTTGCCGCGATCGGAGCCAAGTTTAGTCATTATGGACATAGCCGGCCCCACTTCGCACAGCTTCATCTCCCAACGCATGCGCCTGCGCTATGTCGACTGGGGGAACCCCGAGGCACCGCCACTGATCCTGCAGCACGGCGGGCGCGATCATTGCCGTAGCTGGGACTGGGCGGCGCAGCAGCTCCGCGAGCAATGGCACGTAATCTGCCCGGACCTGCGCGGCCATGGCGACAGCGACTGGTCGGCCGATGGCGACTACGCCATGAGCAGTTTCGTCTACGACTTTGCCCAACTGATCGAGACCCTCGGATACGACCAGGTCACCGTAGTGGCTCACTCCATGGGAG
>DASTGC010000259.1:0-3258 GCA_035719485.1 Novosphingobium sp. | reverse complement strand
TGACGATCGACGAGGTGGCGCTCCGAATTGAAATGGTTGTGCAGACCGGCGTGAACTGATGACCTGCCCCCCGCTGGTTCCCTCGATCTGATGTAGAGTCTGCCCCAAGGAAGGAGCAGACGAATGAGGAAGAGCCGTTTTTCCGAGGAACAGATCATCGGGATGATCAAGGAGCATGAGGCAGGACTGCCTACGGTGGAGGTGTGCCGCAAGCACGGGCTTAGCCCGGCGACGTTCTACAAGCTCAAGGCCAAGTACGACGGCCTGGAAGTGTCCGATGCCCGTCGGCTGCGCCAGCTCGAGGATGAGAATGGCAAGCTCAAGCGGCTTCTGGCCGAGAGCGTGCTGGACAACGCGATCCTGAAGGACCTGTTGGGAAAAGTCTGACGACGCCAGGCCAGCGACGGGACGCAGCGCTCGGCGTGATGCGGGATTATGAAGTCTCGCAGCGCCGGGCCTGCGTGCTGATCGGCGTCGACCCCAAGACGGTCCGGCGAGAACGTCCGCCTGACCATGCTGCGATCCGCGAGGAGATGCGCGAGATCGCGGGCCTGCGTCGGCGGTTCGGCTATCGCCGTGTCGGCGTCATGCTGGAGCGCAAGGGGCACATCATGAACCACAAGAAGCTCTACCGGCTGTACCGCGAAGAGGGGCTGTCAGTCAGGCGGCGGCGAGGCCGCAAGCGCGCCCGTGGCAGTCGCACGCCCATGCCGGTGCCGCTGCGCCCGAACGACCGCTGGTCGATGGACTTCGTCGCGGACACCTTTGGCGCTTCCCGCCGGCTGCGTGTTCTGGCGATCAACGACGACTGCTGTCGCGAGAACCTGTGCCTGGTGGGCGACACCAGCATCTCCGGGGTGCGGGTCGCTCGTGAGCTCGACACGCTGGTGCGGCTCTATGGCAAACCGGCTTGCATCGTCAGTGACAACGGAACCGAGTTCACCAGCCGAGCGATCCTGAAGTGGGCCAGCGAAAACCGGGTCGAGTGGCACTACATCGATCCCGGCAAGCCGCAGCAGAACGCGTTCATTGAATCGTTCAACGGGTCGCTGCGCGACGAGCTCCTGAATGAGGAGCTGTTCGACAGCCTGGCAGACGCCAGGCGCAAGCTGGCCGTCTGGCGCTACGACTACAACAACGTCCGGCCGCACTCATCGCTGGGGAACCGAACACCGGCACAAGCGCGTCGGGCGTTCCTGCATGATGGAGGCGTCACACCCGACGCGCTTGTGCCGGTGCCTCAGCACGAATATCAAACCGGCGGACTCTCGTTATGACCGCGGGACCAGCGGGGGGCAGGTCAAGTCGTCGATACCCTGTCAGGCTTCAGCGCGAGCAATATACAAACACCGGCGCAGAGGCGTTAGAGGCCCCCAAGCGCCGAAACCTGCGCGGCGCTCCAGGCACAGGCCGCAGCCGCGCCGAGCGCTGGCTGACAGGCGCCAACTCGGCCTGCGATGGCTGAGGCCAGGGGCCGCTGCCCCGCCCGCTGATCATCGCTCGCGGCGGTGTCCGCACAGATTACGACATGTTGGCGGGCTGGGTATTCCTGATTGACGTCCATTTGCGATTCCCTGTCAGCGGGGGCACTGTCGGGGCTCGCCCCAGGTGGTATTGTGGACAGTTTCCGATCGTCGGTGGAGGCGCCGAGATCCTGTGTCTTGAAAGCAGCGCTGGGAATTGGAACTTCCGTGTCACAGAGCGGCTGCTTGCCGGGAGGCGTTATACGCCCAGTTGGAAGCCAGGCATGGCACAGGTCGAACGGAATCAAGGGATACAACGTCGCAGACAACGCTGCGAGCCCGTCAGCTTTTCAGCGTAACGATACCGATGGCGGCAGGCTTGGTAGAGGGATTGGAAGCGTTCGGCTTTGCAGGCTTGGCAGCCTTGGGCTTACGGGCTTCCCTGTTTGATTTCTTTTGACCCTTGGCCATGTTTTTTCCTTCGGAGTTGGGATCGCTGGTTCGCGCCGATCGAGGGGCCGCCACCTTGCTGTGGAGCCGCGCTCTTAAATTCGAGCAGAACTGAGCGACCGCCGTGTCAGCTATTTCGCTGCGTATTCTCCGGGACGAGCGGAGAAATGTTCCTGCGCATAGGCACGAGCCGCTGCGGCAGTCTTGAACAGTTCGGCTTGGAGTTGCGAGGTGACCAGCGGGTAACCTTGGGAGTTGTACCGCGTGGTGCGAACGGTAAGCCGGACGTTCCCATCCCCATCCTTGTTGATCAGGAACGGACGATTTTTCGGATCAGCCATGCGAAGTCTCCGGATACTTCAGGGTCGTGCAGGGACGTGGCAGAGCGGCCGCATCGGCCAACACTGCCAGCATGTCGGTTATGCAGCCTGAAGATTTACCGCAGAGGTCTTGCCGCGCTGATTGGTCTCCAATTCGTACGAGACGCACTGATCCTTTTCGAGAGTGCGCATACCGGCACGTTCAACGGCCGAGATGTGCACGAAGGCGTCGCTGCCGCCGTCGTTCGGAGCGATGAAGCCATAGCCCTTGTCGATATTGAAAAATTTCACGGTTCCGGTGGTCATATGGGTAGCCTTTATCCCATGTATGACGGGCGTGCACCAACAGCGGCGCATCCCGGCTTTAGTAGTGCTGGAAAGGGATAAAGGGGCGACATGAAGCTGCCGATTATCCGTCGCAAGCGACGTAAGCAGAGCCCTAATACCACGTTACCCAGAGATTGACAGGGATATCTCGGATTTAACGAGGTGCCGAGCCCAGTTATTGTGAGAGGGGTGAATTGCTCCAAGGCGACGGCAGCTGCCTGGGGCCAATTTGGATAGATTCTGACGTGACCCCCTGATTTTCCTCCAAGCTTGATTAGAGTCCGGCCCATTGGAAGGACGGACAGATGAAGCGAACGAGGTTCACGGAAGAGCAGATCATTGGCGTGCTGAAGGAAGCGGAGTCGGGAGCGAAGACTGTTGACCTGGCTCGGCGGCACGGCGTGTCGGAAGCGACGATCTACAACTGGAAGGCCAAGTATGGCGGCCTGGAAGTGTCGGACGCGAAGCGGCTGCGGGCGCTCGAAGACGAGAACGCCAAGCTCAAGCGGCTGCTTGCCGAGGCCATGCTGGACAACGCCGGCCTGAAGGATCTTCTGTCAAAAAATTGGTGACGCCCGCTGCCAAGCGAGAGGCGGTCGCGCGTCTTCAGGCGGTCCTGGGGATGAGCGAGCGGCGGGCGTGTCGTGTGATAGGCGCTGACCGGAAGAGCATGCGCTACCGGTCCCAGCGGGATGACG
>DASTGC010000258.1:0-8132 GCA_035719485.1 Novosphingobium sp. | reverse complement strand
CCTCGTGATCGGGGCGGTGCTCGTCCCCGGCGCCGCCGCGCCCAAGCTGGTGACACGCGACATGCTGGCCACGATGAAGCCGGGCGCGGTGCTGGTCGACGTGGCGATCGATCAGGGCGGCTGCTTCGAAACCAGCAAGGCCACCACCCACGCAGAACCGACCTATGTGGTCGACGGAATCGTCCATTATTGTGTCGCCAACATGCCCGGAGCAGTCGCTCGAACCAGCACCTATGCGCTCAACAACGTGACCCTGCCGCACGCCCTGCGCATGGCGGACCTGGGCTGGAAGGCCGCGCTCAAGGCCAATCCGCACCTCGCCGCCGGCTTGAACGTCCACGAGGGGCAGATCACCTATGAGGCCGTGGCCCGCGATCTGGGCTATGACTATGTTTCGGCGGCCAGCCTGATAAGGTAACTCTGGCCGGACATGTTCCGGCTGATGGCTTGGGCGGGCTCTGTCAAAGCGAACGTCCTGTTTGCCGACGCCGGCTTCTGCAGGGTAGGGCGGGACCATGCCTCGCCCACGCAACACCGCCGGCCCGTTCCGCTATTCCAACTCCTCCCCAGAGGTAATCCGGCTGGTGGCGAGGATGTATGTCGCTTTCCGCAATCACCACGGATGGTCTGCGATCCTGTCGCGCGGCGATGATCGAACTCGGGAAGCCAGCTCATCAAAGCCGCAGCTCCCCTGAGTGGAGACGAGTTCGCATTAGACTGACCGCACCGCCAGCAGGCCTCGGTTTTACTCGATAATGGTCGGCGTTTTGGCGTTCTGCCCACGACCAAGCCGCGCGCCGGCTCGCCCGAGGGCTCCAGCTCCCGGGCAGCATCCAAGCCACGAGTGGCGTAATCTTGCACGTGGTGGCCGGTCCTTCATCGTCGCCACGGCGGGCCCACCAGGCTTGCTCGCAGGGCCTCGATGAAGGCGCTGGAACGGCGGCTGCGGCCATGCCTGGTGTTTAGCAGCGCCACCACGTCTGCACCGGGGCATGACCATCCGGGCAGCACTTCCACGAGCCGGCCCGCTGCGAGGTCATCGGCCACGTCCCATTCGCTGCGCACCATGATGCCGCTGCCGAGCAGGGCCCACTCCCGGACGATCTCACCGTCGTTGCTTGACATGACCGGCCTGATCCGAACCGTGACGGGCTGCCCGGCAGCTCGACTGAAGCGCCAGAGGGTGACGTCTTCGTTGTTCTCCCTAAGGGCGAGGCAGCGGTGCGCCTGCAGGTCCCGGGGATGCCGCAGGTGCGGCTGGGCCGCAAGGTAGGCCGGCGCGGCGCAGGCGATCCGGCGGTTCTGCGCCAGCGTGGTCACCAGTCGGTCGCTTTCGCCGAGTGCGCCGATGTGAATGATCAGGTCCCAGCTGTAGGCAAGCTGGCGCACCGGATTTTCGAACAGGTCCAGCGTCACCGTTACGCCGGGGTGAGCGGCGGCGAAGGCCTGCACGACCGGAGCGACATAGTGCCGGCCGAAGCCGAAGGGAGCGGCCACCCGCAGGTTGCCGCGCACCTCGTTGGTGCGCAGCGACAGCCGTTCGGACAACTCGTCCAGCGCCAGGATGATGGCCGCACCCTCCTCGGCGATCAACTCGCCTTCGTCGGTCAGGTTCAGCCCCCGCGAGGTCCGCTCGACCAGTTTGACCCCGACGCGGGTTTCCAGCCCGCGCAGGCGCTGGGTGACCGCCGGCGGCGTGACATTCAGCTTCCGCGCCGCCTCGGCCAGCGAGGACGACGCCGCCAGCACCTGGAAAAACAGCAGGTCCTCGTTGCTGATCATAAGTCTTATCTTAATCTACGATGCAGTGAGTGTTAATTGCTATATTCACTCGCTGGCATATGGTCAGGGGGACGGCAATCGGGAGCACCGGTCGCCTGGACCACGCCGCCCGGAGCAGGCACCGGAGCAATCAGGGCAATGAGCACCGTACTCAAGCAGCACTATGTCGGCGGAACCTGGCGAGATCCGCTGGCGCCCGGGCCGGCAATCCCGGTTGTGAGTCCGGTGACCGAGCAGGAAATCGGCTCGGTCGTTCCGGGCGGCGGCGCCGACGTCGACCGCGCGGTCGCGGCTGCCCGGGCCGCATTCCCCCAGTTCTCGACGACCGAACCGGCGGAGCGGGCGGCGCTGTTGCGGCGGGTACTGGGCTTGCTGGGCGAGCGGGCAGAAGCGCTGGCGCAGGCAATCACCCTCGAGATGGGCTGCCCGATCAGCTTTGCACGAAGCTCGCAGGTGCCGTTCGGTCTGGCGCATGTGCAGGCTGCGATCGAGGCGCTCGAGGGTTACGAGTTTACCCGCAGGCAGGGCACGACCGCCATCCTGCGCGAGGCGATTGGCGTGTGCGGTCTCATCACCCCGTGGAACTGGCCGCTTTACCAGGTCACCGCGAAGGTTGCCCCGGCGCTGGCCGCGGGCTGCACGATCGTGCTCAAGCCGAGCGAGCTGTCCCCCTTGAGTGCCCGGATGGTTGCCGAGCTGCTGCATGACGCAGGGGTTCCCGCGGGCGTATTCAACATGGTGCCGGGAACCGGACCGGAAGTGGGCACCGCCCTCGCCGCCCATCCCGATGTCGACATGGTCTCCATCACCGGGTCGACCCGGGCCGGGGTGCTGGTGGCCCAGGCGGCGGCGGCCACGGTCAAGCGGGTGACCCAGGAGCTGGGCGGCAAATCGCCCAATATCCTGCTGGAGGATGCCGATTTCGCGCGCGTTGTCCCGCTGGGAGTGGCCGCGGGGATGCGCAATGCGGGGCAATCATGCAGCGCGCCGACGCGGATGCTGGTGCCGGCCTACCGGCTGGCCGAAGTCGAGGCGCTGGCCGTTGCGGCCGTCGCGGCCATGCCCGCCGGCGATCCGGCCTTGCCCGAGACGGTGATCGGCCCGGTCGCCAACCGCCCCCAGTTCGACAAGGTCCAGGCGATGATCGCCAGCGGCGTGGCCGAAGGCGCCCGCCTGCTCTGCGGCGGCCCCGGCCGGCTGCCCGGCTTCGATCGGGGCTGGTTTGCCCGCCCCACCGTGTTTTCCGCCGTGACCCCGCAGATGCGCATCGCGCGCGAGGAAATCTTCGGGCCGGTGCTCTGCATCCTGCCCTACCGCGACGAGGCCGAGGCCGTGCGCCTCGCCAACGACACGGTCTACGGGCTCGGCGCCCATGTCCACTCGGCCGATCTCGAGCGCGCCCGCCGCGTCGCGCGGCAGATCAGGGCTGGCCAGGTCCACATCAACCTGCCGGCCTGGGATCGCCACGCCGCTTTCGGCGGCTACAAGCAGTCGGGCAATGGCCGCGAATACGGCGTGTTCGGCCTGGAGGAATACCTCGAGACCAAGGCCGCGCTCGGCTGGTTTGCCGAATGAACCGGCCCATCGGCCACCCCGCCAACGAGCTTGAAAGACAAGGAACCCCAGCGTGAGTGAAGCGCAGACCACCCACCCAGTCGCCCCGGCCGAGGCCGCCGCGCGGCGGCTCGGCGATCTCGAAACACCCTGTCTGGTCCTCGACGCTGGTCGCATGGACCGCAACATTGCCCGGCTCCGGGCGCGGCTCGACCGTCTGGGCATCGCCCTGCGGCCCCACCTCAAGACCGCCAAGTCGGTCGAGGTCGCCCGGCGGGTCATGACCACGCCACAAGGGCCGGCCACGGTTTCCACCCTGCGCGAGGCGGAACAGTTCGCCGCCGCCGGGGTGACCGACCTGATCTATGCCGTCGGCATCGCCCCGTGGAAGCTGGCCAAGGTTATCGATTTGCGCCGCGCCGGCTGCGACCTTGCCGTGGTCCTCGACACCGTGGAACAGGCGCAAGCCGTCGCCACCGCCGCCCGCGAAGCCGGCATGGTCATCCCCGCCCTGATCGAGATCGACTGCGACGGCCATCGCTCCGGCGTTCTGCCCGGCGATGCCGGCCAGCTGCGGGCCATTGCCGCGGCACTTGTGAACGGCGGCGAATTGCGTGGCGTGCTGACCCACGCCGGCGGCAGCTACTCGGCCCGCGGCAAGGCGCTCGAAGCCTGCGCCGAGGCCGAGCGCAAGGCGGTAGTCGATGCGGCCGCGGCACTGCGTGCAGCGGGCCACGCCTGCCCGGTCGTCAGCGTCGGCTCGACCCCGACCGCGCATAATGCCACCAACCTCGACGGCGTCACTGAAGTCCGCGCCGGCGTCTTTGTCTTCTTCGACCTCGTCATGAACGGGATCGGCGTCTGCACCGTCGAGGACATCGCCATTTCCGTCCTCGCAACAGTGATCGGCCACCAGCGCGACAAGGGCTGGATCCTTGTCGATGCCGGCTGGATGGCCATGTCCCGGGATCGCGGGACTGCCAACCAGGAGGTCGACCAGGGCTACGGCATGGTCTGCGACGCCGCCGGCAGGCCCTATGACAACCTGCTCCTGACTGACGCCAACCAGGAGCACGGAATCATCGCCGTGCGCCCCGGCAGCGGTGCCTCGCTGCCCGATCTCAAGATCGGCGACCGCGTTCGCATCCTCCCCAACCATGCCTGCGCCACCGGGGCGCAGCACCGCGCCTATCACGTGGTCCACGGCACGTCCGACATCGTCGAAGGCGAGTGGCCGCGGTTCGGAGGATGGTGACGACGATGAAACCCCAGCCGATTTTCACCGACCAGGCGCCCGCTCCGGCCGGGGCCTATTCCCAGGCGATCCGTTCGGGTGCGACCCTCTACATCTCCGGACAATTGCCGATCCGACCCGACAAGACGCCCTTGGCGGACATGAGCTTCGCGGGCCAGGCCCGCCAGGCCATGGCCAACCTGCTGGCCATCCTTGAAGCGACGGGCGGAACCCCGGCCGACCTGTGCCGGGTCACCGCCTATATCGTCGGCGTCGAAAACTGGCCGGAATTCAACCGCGTCTATGGCGAGATGCTCGGCGATGCCCGCCCGGCGCGGAGCGTCGTGCCTGTGCCGGAGCTGCATTACGGGTATCTTGTCGAGGTCGACGCGATCGCCGATCTGGCACAGCCCGGCTGAACCGATCCGGCGCAGCGATGATCCACTTTCAAGGGTTTGCAGCATGACCCCACATGTCCAACGCGTCGCCAGCGATGAACGCCTTCCCGAGGCTGCCGATGTCGTCGTGGTCGGGGGCGGAATTGTCGGCACCTCTGCGGCCTATTACCTGGCCCGGAGCGGTCTGTCCGTGGCGCTGCTGGAAAAGGGCCACATCGCCTGCGAACAATCGGGCCGCACCTGGGGCTGGTGCCGGCTGCAGAACCGCGATCGCCGCGAGATGTCGCTGTCGCTTCTCGCGATGCGACTATGGGACGGGCTCGCCGCGGAGCTCGGCCGGGACCCCGGCTTCCGCCGCACCGGCCTGATCTATGCCACAGACGACCCGGTCGCCCTCGCCAATTGGGAGGCCTGGCGTTCGGTCGCCCGGGAATTCGGGGTCGCGACACACATGCTGACCGCTGCCGAAGCCGGCGAACGCATTCCCGAAGGCCTGCGCAAGTGGAAGGGCGGGCTGCATTCCGTGGACGATGGCAAGGCCGAGCCATGGCTCGCCACCCCCGTCCTCGCCGAGGGTGCCCGCAAGACAGGAGCGACCATCCATCAGACCTGCGCGGTGCGCGGGCTCGATGTCACCAACGGCCGGATAACCGCCGTGGAGACCGAACGCGGCCGCATCCGCACCGATGCGGTCCTCTGCGCGGCCGGAGCCTGGGCCTCGGCCTTGCTGCGCCGTCATGGGGTCGTGTTTCCGCAGGCCAGCGTGCGCCAGACGGCAGTCCGGACCAAGCCCACGGTCAATGTGGGTGAGGTGCTCTACAGTCCCGACCTGGCGATGACGCGGCGGCTGGACGGCAGTTACACTCTGGCGATCAGTGGCCGGGCGACCCTCGATATCACTCCGCAAGGCTTGCGCTTCGCGCGCGAATTCCTGCCGCAGTTCATCCAGCGACTGAAAGCGGTCCAGATCGGGATCGGCAGGTCGGTTCTTTCAGGCCCCGAATCCCTCGCCGCCGTCCTCGGCAACGACCCGCGGATCTTCGAAGCGTGCCGCGTCCTCGATCCCGCGCCCAGCCGCCGCCTGGTCGACGCGATCGTTGCCAATGTGCGGGGGACGTTTCCGCAACTGGCCGGGCTGGAGATCGACCATGCCTGGGGTGCCTATGTTGATTGCACCCCGGACGCGATCCCTGTCATTTCGGCAGTGGGGGCCGTGAGTGGCCTCTTCCTGGCAGCAGGTTGTTCGGGCCATGGGTTCGGCGTGGGCCCGGCGATTGGCCTGGTGGCCTCCCAGTTGGTGCGCGGTGAAATCCCCGCGGTGGATCTGCACGACTTCCGGCTCGAGCGGCTTGTCGATGGATCCAAGGTCGAAGTGGGATCGCTTTAGGGCTCTGCTATCGCCACGGGCCTGGCGTTTGATCGGGACACTCCGAGGTCAGGCAATCGCGCGCTGGACGGCCTTGTGCCAGCCTTCCAGCAGGCGCGCCCGTTGGCCTGCGTCCAGCGCCGGCTCGAAGCGGGCGAGCTCGCCGGGGGCGTCCTTGCCGTCCAACGCGCCCCGCCAGGCGCCACTGGCATGGCCGGCGAGCATGGCCGCGCCGAGCGCGGTGGTTTCGAGGTTGGCGGGCCGCCTGACGGCGATGTCGAGGACGTCGGCGAGGAACTGGCAGAACCAGTCGTTCGCCGCCATTCCGCCGTCGACCCTGAGCGCGGCCAGCGGGCCAGCTCCGGCTGATGACATTGCGGCGATGAGGTCCGCGGTCTGGAAGGCGACCGATTCCAGCGCGGCGCGGGCGATGTGGGCGGGGCCGCTGTCGAAGGTGAGGCCCGTCAGCATTCCCCGCGCTTCGGTCGCCCAGTGCGGCGCGCCGAGGCCGACGAAGGCCGGGACCATGTAGACCCCGCCGTTGTCGGGCAGGCGCGCGGCCATGTCCTGCGTCTGCGCGGCGTTGACGATGATGCCGAGGCTGTCGCGCAGCCACTTGATCGCCGCCCCGGCCACAAACAGCGAGCCTTCAATGGCGTAGCAGGTCACCCCATCGATCCGGTAGGCGATCGTCGTCAGCAGCCGGCTGCGCGAGATGACGGCCTCGGCCCCGGTGTTGAGCAGCATGAAGCCGCCGGTTCCATATGTGATCTTGGCCTGCCCGGGAGCGAGGCATGATTGGCCGATCAGCGCCGCTTGCTGGTCTCCCGCAACGCCGCGGATCGGAATCTCGCCACCGAGGAGCGTGGTGCTGCCGAAGTCGCCCGAGCTGTCGCAGACCTCTGGCAGCACGGCAGCAGGCACCCGGAACAGCGCCAGCAGCTCAGGGCACCAGCGCTGGGCGTGGATATCGTAGAGCAGGGTGCGGCTGGCGTTGGTGACGTCGGTCTTGTGGCTGCGGCCTTCGGTGAGCTGCCAGAGCAGGAAGGAGTCGATCGTCCCGAAGGCCAGCTCGCCTGCCTCGGCGCGGTCGCGCGCGCCGGGAACATTGTCGAGCAGCCAGGCCAGCTTGGTCGCCGAGAAATAGGGGTCGAGCAGCAAGCCGGTCCGCGCCTGGACCAGCGCCTCGTGGCCGTCGGCCTTGAGCTGCGCGCAGAGCGCGGCGGTGCGCCGGTCCTGCCACACGATCGCGCGGGCGACCGGGCGGCCCGTGGCGCGCTCCCACAGCACCACCGTCTCGCGCTGGTTGGTGATGCCGATCGCGGCAATGTCCTGCGGCGCCAGCCCCGAGCGTTCGCGTGCAGCCTTGGCCATCGCCAGGCAATCGCGCCAGATTCCTTCAGCGTCGTGCTCGACCCAGCCGTCGGCCGGATAGTGCTGCGGGAATTCCTGCTGGGCGAGGCCAATGACCCTGCGGTGCTCATCGAAGACCAGTGCGCGTGACGAGGTGGTGCCCTGGTCGATCGCCAGAATGGCCGTGCCCATGGTTCCCTCTCTCCTTCAGCCGCGCCGCGCGGCGAGCCAGCGCCCGACCCGCTCCGCCAGGTCGGGCGCCGCGCCGAGGCCAAGCTTGGTCCGGCGCCACAGCACGTCCTCGGCGCTCGCCGCCCATTCGTGCGTCACCAGATAGCGCAGTTCGGCCTCGGTCAAGCCGCTGCCGAAATCCTCGCCCAGCTCGGCCCAGCTGTTCGCCGCGCCGATCACGTCCGCCATCCGCGTGCCATAGGCATGGGCCATG
>DASTGC010000257.1:0-12916 GCA_035719485.1 Novosphingobium sp. | reverse complement strand
CGATCCGGAGAGGTAACCCGTTCCGGATGGAGGTCGGCCGGGACGACGGAGGCCGCTGGCCAGCGCCGAGCCGTGCCGGAAGCCGGCCTAAATCTACCTACATGATAGAGATTCTTTGTTGCCGGAAACCGGCCCAGCCGGTTAGGAGGTCCGCAATCGCGGCGCGCTGCGTCACGGCAGGGGGAAGCAATGATACATGCTCATTTCGACTGGCTGCACGGCGTTGCGGGGCTGTTGGTCGGCACCCTGGTGGGGATCACTGGCGTTGGCGGTGGCTCGCTGATGACCCCGATCCTAGTGCTGCTGTTCGGCGTCAGCCCGCAGACCGCAGTGGGAACTGACCTGCTGTTCGCGGCTCTGACCAAGACAGTCGGCACCGCCACGCACGGCTGGCGGGCGACGATCGAATGGAAGGTCGTCCGCCGTCTTGCTGCAGGCAGCGTCCCGGCGGCGATCGTCACCCTGCTCGTGCTCAGCCAGATCGGCAAGTTCGGCAAGAATACCAGCGACGTGATCATCACCGTGCTCGGCTGGATGCTGATCCTGACCTCGATCGCCACCCTGCTGCAGAAGCAGTTGGCCGTATTCGCCAAGCGCCAGGAGCGGCTGGACGAGCAGGAATCGCTGTGGCCGACGGTGCTGCTCGGCTCGGTCATGGGCGTTGCGGTGACGATTTCCTCGGTTGGTGCGGGGGCGATCGGCGTGACCGCCCTGCTCATGCTCTATCCGGCCCTGCGGGTTTCCCGCATCGTCGGCAGCGACATCGCCCATGCCGTTCCGCTGACCCTGGTTGCCGGCTTCGGCCACTGGATGATCGGCGGGGTTGATTTCAACCTGCTTGGCAACCTGCTGATCGGTTCGATCCCGGGGGTGGTGATCGGCAGCCTGATATCCTCGCGCGCGCCTGACAAATTCCTGCGACCGGCCCTCTCGGCGGTGCTATTGTTCTCGGGATTCAAGCTGCTGAGTTGAGGGCCATGGACCTGAGAGCCGAGTTCCTGCCGGGCTTCGATGGGGCTCCGCTCGCGGTTCATCGACTGGGTGAAGGCCGGCCTCTGCTGCTGCTGCATGGGCTGTTTTCCAACGCCGAGGTCAACTGGATCAAGTATGGCACGGCAAGGGCGCTGGCCGAAGCAGGCTTCGCCTGCATCATGCCCGACCTGCGCGCCCACGGGCAGAGCGCCCACCCGCACGAGCCGGCTGCCTATCCGCCCGACGTGCTGGTCAGGGACCTCTTAGCCCTCGTCGCCGAGCTGGGCCTCACGGACTATGACCTGGGTGGATTTTCCCTTGGCGCGCGGACCGCGCTGCGCGGGGTGATCGCGGGGGGGCTGGCGCCGCGCCGGCTGGTGATGGGCGGCATGGGCCTTGCTGGCATCCGCGGCTGGACCGGGCGGATCGATTTCTTTCTCGACGTGATTGCCCGTTTCGGTACGATCCCGCGCGAAGATCCGGCCTACATGGCCCAGAACTTCATCCGCTCGACCAAGGTGGATATCGCGGCCTCGCGGCTGCTGCTGGAGAGCTTCCTCGACGGCTCGCCGGCGGTGGCGGCGGAGGACCTCTCGCGCGCCGCCCTGCCTGCGCTGCTGGTCTGCGGGACCGAGGATCATGACAACGGCTCGGCCGAGGACCTCGCCGCTGCGTTGCCTGACGGGCATTACGTCCCGATCCCCGGAAACCACATGAGCTGCGTAATCAAGCCGGAGCTGGCCGAGGCGATCGTGGAATTCCTTACGGCTTGAGCTTGCGCGCCGCGGCGAGATGTTGCTCGACCACTGGTGCGGTCATCTCGGCAAAGGCCATCAGCGGCTTGGAATCGCCGCTCTTTGCGTAGTTCTGGAGGATGGCCAGGGCCTTCTGGTGTGCGGCGACCTGCTGGCGGGCATAGATCGTGCTGAACTGGGCAGGCGTTGCCGAGCGCAGTTCGTCGAGCATGGTCTGGTGCTGGGGATCAAGCTGCTGGTTGTCGATTTTGGCGGCATTGTTCGTCTCGGCAACCGCGGCCTTGAGCGCGGCACTGGACTTGGCGTGATCGCGCATCATCATCTGGGCGAAGGACCGGATCGCCGCGGGATGATCACCGGCATCGGCGAGCCTGGCCGCGCCCATCTCGTAGAGATCGCTCGAGGCAGCGGCGTCGACGAATGCCTGGGCGGTCAGCGGCAGCGGCGTGGCGGCGGCCCCGCCCTCGGCATTGCCGGGGGCCATTGAGGCTGTGGCAATGGTATCGGGGCCCAGCGCCGAGTTGCTGGAACCGGCGGTGGCCGTGTCGTTGCCGGTGCGGTTGCAGGCGGCGAGCGGCAGCAGGATCACGGCGGTGAGCAGGGCGGGCGTGGTGCGGATGGACATGGACTTGCTCCGGCATTTGCGGTGTGCCGGTGGCAACGGGAGCAAAGGGCGCAATTTCCGGGGCGCATCGTCGGGCGCGATGGGATGCCCTGCCGCTGCGTTGCCTTGCAGATGGCCGCCCCCGGATGGTGTGGGATTGTGGAAAAGCTTAGCGGAACGGCGGTTCGTTGAACGCGCGCAGCTTGCGGGAGTGGAGCCTGGCGCCTTCCGCCCGCAGGAGTTCGCAGGCGAGGGTGCCGATCTTCAAGTGGGCGGCTATTGCCTCCTCGTAGAACCGGTTGGCCTGGCCGGGCAGCTTGATCTCGCCGTGAAGCGGCTTGTCGGAGACGCACAGCAGGGTGCCGTAGGGAACGCGGAAGCGATAGCCCTGGGCGGCGATCGTGGCGCTTTCCATGTCGATGCCGACCGCGCGGGAGAGCGATAGGCGGCGGGCGGAGCTGGTGTAGCGCAGCTCCCAGTTGCGATCATCGGTGGTGACGACGGTGCCGGTGCGCATCCGCTTCTTGAGGCCGGCGCCGCTATCGCCGCTCACCAGTTCGGCGGCCCGGGCGAGGGCGACCTGGACTTCCGCGATGGCGGGCACCGGGATTTCGGGCGGGAGCACGTCGTCGAGCACGTGATCGTCGCGCAGGTAGGCGTGGGCGAGGACATAGTCGCCGATCTTCTGGGTGTCGCGCAGGCCACCGCAGTGGCCGATCATCAGCCAGGCTTCCGGGCGGAGCACGGCGAGGTGGTCGCAGATCGTCTTGGCGTTCGACGGGCCCACGCCGATGTTGACCAGGCTGATGCCGCTCCGGTCCGGCCCGACGAGGTGATAGGCGGGCATCTGGTGGCGGCGCCAGGCCGTGTCGGAGAGCAGGGCGCGGGCATTGTCGAGCGGCTCGGTGAGATGGAGCCCGCCGGCGCCGCACAGCGCCGTATAGCCCTGAACGAGCTGCCGGCCGGCCCAGTCGACGAATTCATCGACATAGCGGTGGTAATTGGTGAAGAGGACGAAGCGCTGAAAGTGCTCGGGGCTGGTGCCGGTGTAATGGGCGAGGCGGGCCAGGCTGAAATCGGTGCGCAGGCCGTCAAACAGGGCGAGAGGGAGCGGCTCGCCGGCATGAGGTTCAATCCCGTCGGCCAGTTCGTCGCCGATCATGGCGAGCTCGGTGGTCGGAAAGTGTCGCGCGAGATCGAGCGGGGTGACATTTCCAAGGACGCCGCCAGCATCGATCACGTAGGGGAAGGGGATCGCCTGGGTGGAGCGGGTGACCTCCACGCGGACCGCATAGTCGTCCATCAGCAGGGCGAGCTGCTCGGCGAGATAGTCGGCGAACAGCGCCGGGCGAGTAATGGTGCAGGCATAGGTGCCGGCATGGCTCAGGCGACCGAAGGCGCGGGCGAGATCGGGGCGGGTTTCCTGCCCACCATAGTGGAGCCGCAGTTCGGGATAGCACCAGGAGCCGCTCGTGCGATGCCCGGAAGGCGGCGGCGTGCCCTTGGCGACGAAGGCAGCGATGTCGGTCCGCAGGGTGGCGACGGCCTCGTCATAGAGGCGGGTCAGCTGGGCGACAATGGTCTGCGGGTCCTGCATTACCGCTCAAGGTAGCGGGGCCCGGTTGCAAATCAATGGCTGCGAGGCCTGATCCGCCATCGGTCGGCAACCAGCATGGCGCTCGCTATGAGGGTTTCGTCATAACGGCCAGCGACTGCCAAAACGGCGGATGGTGGGTGGAATCGGCTCCGTCCGTGAACTGCGGCGTGCTGAAGCCCGCGTCACGCGCAAAGCGCCGAAGCCAGTCCCGATGAAGGAATGTTTCCAGGTGCTCCGCGCTTCCGCCGTGGCGAAGCGCGTGAAGCGCAGCCTCCCAGATGACATCGTGGGCCGGATCCTCGAACTCCATGAAGGAGAAGATCATCTTGCCGCCGGGCCGCAGCGCGCGGAAGGCGTCCTCCATGTAGAGGAAGATCTCGGTCGGGAACAGGTGCGTGAACACCGACCAGTGAAACACGAGGTCGAGCGAGGCATCGGAGGCCACGATCGACGGGCTGTAATTGAGAATGGTTCGATACCCCGGGCACTGGCGGGAGAGCTCGGCCAGGAATTCGGGCACCACATCGGCTCCACAGTAGGTCCCCGTCCATCCTGTGCGGCGCAGGGCTTGCGCTGTTCGTCCGCAGCCGCAGCCGAGGTCGTATACTGCCATCCCATCGCGAAGGCCGTAGTGGCGTAGCACGGCGACGTGGCCGTCCCCCTGCGCCACGAATTCCTCCATCGAGCTGGCGCCAATCGCCCGAGCCAGGGCAAGGGTGCGGTCGTCTGGTAAACGGCGCATCCAATTGCGGACGAGTTGCTGATAGTCTCGGATCGAGTGACTGCTTTTTGCTTGCCGCCTCAACCTGCGCAGAATCTTCATGAATTAAGCCCCGACTGCAAAACAGGGCATATCTGACCGAAGGATGCGCCTGGATGCAATTCATCGGGCGCTGATTTGTGTAGAATTCCTTTGTCGCAGCGTGTCCAGACATTGAAAACCCCCCGTTCCCGTCGGAACGAGGGGTTTTCAATTCCCTTACGGGAAAAGCGATCAGGCTTCGGTGCCCTCGGCAGCGCCTTCTTCGAGCAGCTCGGCCGGGATCTCGCCGGGTTCGGCGTTGGGATCGTAGGCCTCGGTGAAGCCGGAGGTTTCGGTGTCGAACATCGCGTCGATGACGTTGACGCCCTGGGCCTGGAGTTCGGCTTCGTCGGGCGAACGGGCGACGTTCACCTTGACGTTCACCGACACTTCCGGGTGCAGCGCGACGCGCACGTCGAACACGCCGATGGTCTTGATCGGGCGTTCGAGCACGATCATGGCCTTCGACACCTTGGCGCCTTCGTCGTTAAGAGCATCGACGATATCGCGAACCGAAACCGAGCCATAGAGCTGGCCGGCATTGGAAGCGGCACGGATGAGGACGACCTGCTGGCCGTCAACGTCCTTCGAGTGCGTTTCCGCGTCGGCGCGGCGGGCGGCATTGTCGGCCTCGATGCGGGCGCGGTTGGCCTCGAAGACCTTCCGGTTCGCCTCGTTGGCGCGCAGGGCCTTCTTGTTGGGCAGCAGGAAGTTGCGGGCGTAGCCGTCCTTGACGTTCACGACATCGCCGATGGTGCCGAGCTTCTCGATGCGTTCGAGGAGGATGATCTGCATGGGAAGTCCCTCCTTACTTCACGAGGTACGGCAGCAGGCCGATGTGCCGGGCGCGCTTGATCGCCTGGCCCAGCTCACGCTGCTTCTTGGCCGACACCGCGGTGATCCGGCTCGGAACGATCTTGCCACGCTCGGACATGAAGCCCTGGAGCAGGCGCACGTCCTTGTAATCGATCTTGGGCGCGTTCTTGCCCGAGAACGGGCAGGACTTGCGGCGGCGGAAGAATGCACGGGCCATGGATCAAGCCTCCTCGCGGTCGCGGCGGCGGGTGCGCTCGCGATCGTTCTTGCGCATCTGGACGGACGGGCCGGCCTCATGCTCGTCAACGCGCACAGTCATATAGCGCAGGACGTCTTCGTTGATCTGCGTCTGGCGCTCCAGCTCGGCAACGACGCCGGCGGGGGCTTCCACGTTCAGCAGCACGAAGTGTGCCTTGCGGTTGCGCTTGATCTTGTAGGCGAGGCCCTTGAGGCCCCAGGTTTCGGTCTTGGTGACCTTGCCGCCGTTGGATTCGACGATTTCCGTCGCGGTGGCTGCCAGCGCATCGACCTGCGCCTGGCTGAGATCCTGGCGCGCCAGGAACACGTGCTCGTAAAGAGCCACGGCCATTTCCTTCACTCTTGCAACCGATCGCTGGCTGATCCGCGGGATTGCGGGGCCCCTCCGGCTTTCTTCAACTTCCGCGAATCCCATGGGATATCCGCAGAAGTGGCGGCCTTTAGCGCCGTGGCGCAAAAACGCAAGGCGCAAGTCCGCCGGGCAGGTCTCTCTGGCGCCGTGCCATTGGACATCCGAGGACGCGCGTGTGCTGCCCCCCTCGGAGCAGGCGGCGCGCGACCCGGCCCAGACTTTCGTGAACCCTCGCTACAAGATCTGAATCGGGTGCCTGGCGTCTCAGGCGCAGAGGCGGCGGCCCGGTATGGCCCGCAGCCGTGCCAGGGTGAGGGGTCCGGACTCGACGGGCGCAAAGTCGCGGACGATCCGGCTTACTGCTTCTTGCGCAACCGCCTCGTCGAAGCGAAGGCCGGCCGCGCGGCCGATCGACCAGGCGACCGTCCCCTCGACCGCAGGAGCGTCGGGGAGCAACAAGGTCAGTCCATCGCCCTGTCTCAAACCCTCCAGGCCCTCAATCCGGGCACCGTCGCAGGTCAGGTCTTTGAGCAGCACGGTTCCGCGCAAGCCCTTCCAGGCATAGCGGGCGAGCAGTTCAATCGCATGGCGCTCGGCCCGGCGCACCCAGCGAGCGGACGAGGTCGCGGCACTGGCCGTCATGCTTGCCGGATCGGTGTACATCTTGGCAGTCCTCGCTCGCCAGTTAACCACCCCCGTCAAGACGGCGCGACGGGGCAGAGTTAAAGGGCGGCGAGGAGGTCTTTCGCGAATTGGGTGAGCGTATCGTCGCGCGCGCCCATGATCACGATGCGGTCGCCGCCCCGGGCGAGTTCAAGGATGCGCGCCGCGCAATCGGACCGGGCGGGGACATATTCTGCTTTTCCGCCCAATGCGTTAACCACATCCACTAGCCTTTCGCTGCCGACCGAGCGATCGACCGTTCCCCCGAAATAGACCGGATCGCACAGGATCACCCGATCATCCGGCCCGAGCATGCGGGCGAAGGTGGCGGCCAGTTCCTCGCCCATCTGGCGCAGGGGGCCGTAGCCGTGGGGCTGGAAGAAGGCGATCACCCGGCCGGGGTGGGCCTTCAGCGTGACGAGGGTGGCGCCGACCTTGTCGGGGTTGTGGCCGAAATCGTCAATCACCGTCACGCCGGAGGCGCTGGTGCCGACGACATCGAACCGGCGGGCCAGGCCGGAGAAGGAGCCGAGGGCGGCGACCGCCTGGGACACGGGCACGCCGGCCGCGCTGGCGGCGGCGATGGCGGCGAGGGCATTGGCGAGGTTGTGGCGGCCCGGCACCTGCAGGGTGAGCGCATGGGCGGACCCGTCGCGCCGGTCGTGCAGGGTGGCGGCGATGGCGGTGGGGGCTTCGGCAATGTCGCTGACCCCGAGATCGGCCAAGGGATTGGCAAGGGCAAAGCTGACGGTTCGCGCGGCACGCGGGGCCAGGGCGGCGACATCCGCATCATCAAGGTTGATCGCGGCGGTGCCGGAGCGGGCGAGGAAATCGCCGAACAGCTGGCGCAGCTCCTCGAGGCTCTTGTGGTCGAGGCTGACGTTGCCGAGGACGGCGACAGTGGGATCATAGAGAGCGATCGAGCCATCGCTCTCGTCCACCTCGGAAACGAACACCCCGCCGGCGCCCACCCGCGCCGAGGCGAACGGCGCATCCGGCGCCACGAAGTTCTTCATCACCGCGCCGTTCATGATCGTTGGATCGCGGCCCGCCCGGGTGAGGATCCAGCCGATCATGCCGGTGACGGTGGACTTGCCGGAGGTGCCGGCGACGCCGATCGAGACGGGGGCGGCATTGAACAGGGCGGCGAGCAGCTGGGCGCGGCTCATGCGCGGACAACCGAGTTCCCTGGCGCGGACCACTTCGGGGACTGTGTCTTCCACGGCGGCCGAGGCGACGAGGGTCTGCTGTGCGCTGGTGATCCCGCTGCCGTCCTGGGGGAACAGGGCGAAGCCGAGCCTCTCCAGCCAGGCGAACTTCTCCGGCGTGCGGCCCTGGTCGCGGCTGCGGTCCGACCCGGCGACCACGGCACCCTGCCCGCGCAGGATCAGCGCAAGCGGGAGCATGCCCGAACCGCCGATGCCGCAGAAGAACCAGGGGTGGGCGGTGAGATCGGTCGCGTCGCTCATCGCGGCAGCGGTATGCGTCCTTTGCCCGCGAGGCAACTGATGGTTAGAAGGCGTCCATGATCCGCGTCGCCATCTGCGCACCATCCACCCCGTTCACCCGCGAGGATGCCGCGCGCGTGGCGGAACTGGCCCGCGGCTTTCCTGGCATCGAACTGCACTTTCACGACCAGTGCTTTGCCGTGGACGGGCATTTCGCCGGCAGCGATGCGGTGCGGCTGGCGGCGTTCCTCGAGTGCGCCAACGATGCTGCCTTCGACGCGGTGTGGTTCGTGCGCGGGGGCTATGGCGCGAACCGGATCGCGCAGGAGGCCGTGGCGCGGCTGGACCATTCGGCGGGGCAGAAAACGTTCCTCGGCTATTCCGACGGCGGCTACCTGCTAGCCGCGCTCTATCGGGCGCGCGTCGGCCAGCCGGTCCACGCGCCGATGCCGACCGACATCCGCCGCGACAGCGGAGAAGCAGCGGTGAGCCGCACCCTCGCCTGGCTGGCGGGGGACCGTTCGGGCGAGGAGCCTTCACTCGATGGCAGGCACCCGGCGGTGGCGTTCAACCTGACTACCCTGGCCATGCTTGGCGGCACCCCGCTGATGCCGGGATTGGCAGGCCACGTGGTCATGGTCGAGGAAGTTTCCGAATACCTCTATGCGGTGGACCGGCTGTTCTTCCATGCCACTGCCCACCTCGGCGGGATTGCCGGGCTGAGGCTGGGGCGGATCAGCGAAGTGCCGGAGAACGACCGTCCATTCGGGGCCGTGCCGGAGCAGATCGCGCGGTTCTGGTGCGACCGGCACGCACTGGCGTTCCTTGGCGCGGCCGACATCGGTCACGATGCTGCCAACAGGATCGTGCCGTTCGGGCTTGTCAGCAAGACGCGCGATTCCTAAGGCCGCGGCCCACAGGTTAAGGAGAAGCGGGATGATGCGCGCGTTCGTGTTTCCGGGACAGGGCAGCCAGAAGGTCGGCATGGGTGTGGAACTGGCCGAGGCCAGCACCGCCGCCCGCGAGGTGTTCGAGGAAGTCGACGACGCGCTCGGCCAGAAGCTGTTCCAGATCATGCGCGAAGGCCCGGACGATGTGCTGACCCTCACCGAGAACGCCCAGCCGGCAATCATGGCCAATGCCGTCGCCGTCCTCCGGGTGCTGGAGAAGGAGGGCGGCCTCGCCCTCGCCGACAAGGCGGACTACGTCGCCGGCCACAGCCTCGGCGAATATACCGCGCTCTGCGCCGCCGGGGCCTTCAGCCTCGCCGACACCGCCCGCCTCCTCAAGCTGCGCGGGCAGGCGATGCAGGCCGCCGTGCCGGTCGGCGTCGGTGCGATGGCGGCGCTGCTGGGCGCGGATATCGAGAAGGCCGGAGCGCTCGCCGAGGCGGCGGCGGAGGGCCAGGTCTGCACCGTCGCCAACGACAACGACCCCACCCAGGTCGTCATCTCCGGCCACCGCGAAGCGATCGAGCGGGCCGTGGCGCTGGTTAAGGATTTCGGCATCAAGCGCGGGATGCTGCTGCCGGTCTCGGCGCCGTTCCACTGCCCACTGATGCAGCCCGCCGCCGATGCCATGGCCGAGGCGCTGGGCAAGACCCCGCCGGGGCCCCTGCGCGTCCCCGTTTTCGCCAACGTCATCGCCGCCGCGGCAAGCGAGCCGGCCGAAGTCCAGCGCCTTCTGGTCGAACAGGTCACCGGCCGCGTCCGCTGGCGCGAGAGCGCGATCGCCATGCGCGATGCCGGCGTCGAGCAGTTCGTGGAACTGGGCGGCAAGGTGCTCGGCCCGATGATCACCCGCTCGGCCGGGCCGGACGTGGCAGTCACCAGCGTGGTGACGATGGCCGATATCGAGGAACTGGCGAAGAGCCTCTGAGGAGTAGCAGGCAAATGTTCGATCTTCACGGCATGACCGCCCTCGTGACCGGCGCCTCGGGCGGCATCGGCTCTGCCATCGCGCGGGCGCTGGCCTCGCAAGGCGCGCGGCTCGCCATTTCCGGGTCCAACGCCGCCAAGCTGCGCGCCTTCCGCGACGAGCTGGACGAGCATACCCCGCAGCACCTCCAGGAGGTCGACCATGTCGCCATCGCCTGCGACCTATCGGATCCGGAGCAGGTGGAGAAGCTGGTGCCGGCCGCGGTGGATTCGCTCGGCAAGCTCGATATCCTCGTCAACAATGCCGGGATCACGCGCGACAACCTGATCATGCGGATGAAGGACGAGGACTGGGACGCGGTGCTGCGGGTCAACCTCGAGGCGGCGTTCCGGCTGATGCGGTCGGCGTCCAAGCCGATGATGAAGGCGCGGTTCGGGCGGATCATCACCATCACCTCGGTGGTCGGCGCGACCGGCAATCCCGGCCAGTCGAACTATGCCGCGGCCAAGGGCGGGCTCGTCGCCATGTCGAAGAGCCTTGGCCAGGAGTTGGCCAGTCGCAACATCACGGTCAATTGCGTCGCTCCCGGCTTTATCCGTACGGCGATGACAGACGTCCTGCCTGACGCGCAGAAGGAGGCGCTCAATGCCCGCATCCCGATGGGCCGGATGGGCGAGGGCGAGGATATCGGCGCTGCGGTCGCCTATCTTGCCAGCAAGGAGGCGGGCTATGTCACCGGCCAGACGCTGCATGTGAACGGCGGCATGGCGATGATTTGATGAGTGCGGGAAGCCCATCCGGGCTTCCCTTGCGGCACCGGATGTCGAAGGCGCACCCGGCAAAAGACTCCGAATTATCCCCAGTTCGCGCGCGTTAACCGCGCTTGGCGCTTGCCGCACCACACGCCCGCGTTAAGACAGGCAGTCCGAATTCTTGACGACGGGCCGATTCCGCAAGGGTCCGGCGCCCACGGGGGACATGAGAGCGACATGAAGGCCACTATCGAACGCGCGACGCTGCTCAAGTGCCTGTCGCACGTCCAGTCCGTCGTGGAGCGGCGCAACACGATACCGATCCTGTCTAACGTGCTGATCGAGGCTTCGGGCGCCGGCGCGGTGCGGGTGATGGCGACCGATCTCGATCTCCAGGTGGTGGAAACCATGGGCGCGGTCTCGGTCGAAGTGCCCGGTGCAATCACCGTTTCCGCCCATCTCCTGTTCGACATCGCCCGCAAGCTGCCCGACGGTTCGCAGGTCAGCCTCGAGACGGCGGACAACCGCATGACGGTCAAGGCCGGGCGCAGCCGCTTCTCGCTGCCGACCCTGCCGCGCGACGATTTCCCCGTGATCGTGGAAGGCGACCTGCCGACCTCGTTCGAAATTCCAGCCCGGACCCTTGCCGAACTGATCGACCGGACCCGGTTTGCGATCAGCACCGAGGAAACACGGTACTACCTGAACGGCATCTTCTTCCACGTGACGGACGACGAGCTGAAGGCGGCCGCCACGGACGGCCATCGCCTCGCCCGCTATACCATTCCCCGGCCAGACGGCGCCGACGGGATGCCCGACGTGATCGTGCCGAGGAAGTGCGTGGCCGAGCTGCGCAAGCTCCTCGAGGAAGCGCTGGACAGCAACGTGGAGGTCGATCTTTCGGCATCCAAGGTCCGCTTCACCCTCGGCGGAGAGAATGGCGTGGTGCTGACCTCCAAGCTGATCGACGGGACCTTCCCCGACTACAACCGCGTGATCCCGACCGGGAACGACAAGCTGTTGCGGCTCGATCCGCGGAGCTTTTACGAGGGCGTCGATCGCGTGGCGACGATCGCTACCGAGAAGACCCGCGCGGTCAAGATCGCGCTGGAACCGGACCGGGTCACCCTTTCGGTCACCTCGCCCGACAACGGCACGGCGGCCGAGGAGCTGCCGGCGGACTATAAGGCGGCAGGGTTCGAGATCGGCTTCAATGCCAATTACCTGAAGGACATTCTCAGCCAGATCGACGGTGACAACGTCGAACTGCACCTCGCCGATGCCGGGGCGCCGACGCTGATCCGGCAGGGCGACGCCGCGGCGGCGCTCTACGTGCTGATGCCGATGCGGGTGTGATCGCGCGGCCGCAAGGCCGACTTTCGGCAAGTTCATGGGTGACACAGGTGACACTGTGTCACCCTGTGTTTTTTAAGGTTTAATCATGCCATTTCCGGGACTTGGCCGGGAGAGTGCATGGGTGACACTTTTCCGATCCATTTTCCGGGGGCGACTGTCAATGAGCGCGTGGGCAAGGACCCACGGGTGCTGGATGACAGGGGCAGGGCCTGTAGGACAGCGCAAATCACCGATATTGGCCATCGCGCAATCGTGAATGCGAAAGGGCGCCGCTGACCAATGGTCGCGGCGCCCCTGTTGCTTGCCGATCGCGGTGATCCGACCGGGGACGGATCACCATTCCCGATCAGGCGAAGCTGATGCGAGCCGTGGTCGAGACCTGGCGCTTGCGGCGCAGCGCCCAGGCGACGCCGCCCAGACCAACGAGCATCATTGCCCACGTGCTGGCTTCCGGAACCGCCGCGACAGTTGAATAGAGCGCGGCGTTTGAAAAGCCCTGTGAGTTATCCAGCGAGATGTGCGTGGTGCCAGGTGCCAGGTTCAGCTTGAAGAAGGCAGAGACGTTGTTTTCATCGTCCACGTTGCCCCAGTGCAGGCCGATGTAAGTGATGCCCGACATTGGTGTACTGAAGAAGATGTTGCTGGCAGTAACCCCGCCGACGC
>DASTGC010000256.1:0-2549 GCA_035719485.1 Novosphingobium sp. | reverse complement strand
CTGAGCGACGCGATCATCGGCGCGATCGAGCGGGGGGAGGGCGGCAAGGCCTACCTGGTGGGTGACGAGAACCTGACCTTCCAGGAATACTTCGGTCTCTATTTCAAGGCCGCGGGCGACGACAGGCCCCTGGAAGTGCGCGACGAACCTCATCAGTTCATTTCCAACGGGATCGTATGTCGTGCTCCGAACTCGACGATCTATGTCCACACGCCTCCGGAAGACATTGAGCGGCTGGGCTATCGCCGCAATGACGTTGCCCGCACGGTGAACCTGATCGTGAGCAACTATCTGAAGTCGCGGGATATCTCCGGCTAAATGGCCGGAAGGCTTGATCCTATCTCCTGATTGATTCGTTGCGGTGAATCCAGGAGTATCAGGCGTGTCGTGATTAGCCTGGCTGAGACCGGGGCGGGACGGCCACCCAAGGAGAGGTCGATGATCGAGGTGCGCCCCAGCTTCTGCCGTAATTGTCTGGCCTTTTGCCCGATCATCGTCACGCTCGAGGACGGGCGGGTGACGAAGGTGGTCGGCGATCCGGAGGCCGAGGGCTACGAGGGCTATTCCTGTCCGAAAGGCCGCGCTCTCCCCGACCAGCTGTACGATCCGGCGCGCCTGCTCACCAGCGTGAAGCGGACAGCCGGGGGCGGCCATGTTCCGATTGCCTCGGCTGATGCGGTTGCCGAGGTTGCCAGCGCCTTGCGCCGCATCATCGATGAATATGGACCGCAATCGGTGGCGATGTATGTCGGGACCGGTTCTCAGCAGCACACGTTCGGGCCCAAGACCGGCGCTGCCCTGCTGAAGGCGCTCGGTTCACCGCTGGTTTTCTCGGCTGCCACAATAGACAAGCCGGCCGAGAAGACCTCGCTCGCGTTTCACGGACACTGGCAGGCCGGAGGGCAGCGGTTCGAGGATTCCGATACCTGGATGCTGGTCGGCGCCAACCCGGTCATCGCCAAGTCCAACGGGCTGCCCTACAACAATCCGGCGCGGCGGCTGACCGATGCGGTAAAGCGCGGCATGAAGCTGATCGTGGTCGATCCGCGACGTACCGAGACCGCACGGCAGGCGGCGGTTTATCTGCCGGTTCGTCCGGGAGAGGATCCGACGCTGCTTGCCGGTCTCATCCACATTATTCTGAGAGACGAACTCCACGATCAAGCTTTCGTCGCCGAAAATGCCGAAGGGCTGGAGGCGCTGCGCAAAGCCACGGATGCCTACGGGCCCGCATATGTTGCCGAACGCGCGGGCGTGGCTCAAGAAAGCCTGATCGAGGCTGCGCACACCTTTGCGCGCGCCAAGCGCGGCGGGGTGATCTGTGCAACGGGCCCGAGCTTTTCGCTGAACGGCGACCTGACGTTTTATCTTGGCCTTTGCCTCAACACGCTGTGCGGTCGGTGGGCAAAGGCAGGCGATCCTGCGCCGTTTCCCAATGTGCTGCTGCCCGCCTACACACCGCGCGCCCAGCCTCAGGGCCCCTACCCCGCGATTGGGAACCGCCGTTTCAGGACCAGAAATTTCCGGCAGAGCGTCAGTGGTTTCCCCACGGCTGCCTTGCCCGACGAGATCCTGATTCCAGGCGAGGAACAGATCCGGGCGCTGATCTGCGTCGGCGGCAATCCGGTCTCCGCATGGCCGGACCAGCGCAAGGCCGAGGCGGCGCTCAGCCAGTTGGACCTGCTGGTGACGCTCGACAACCAGATTTCCGCAACGGGCGAACATGCCCATTACGTCATTGCCCCGCCGATGGCGCTCGAGGTGCCGGGCACCACCCACAACATGGAGTATCTGAAATACCTGGGAGTCTCGCGGGGCTTGCAGCGGCCGTGGGCGCAATACAGCCAGGCCGTTGCACCGCTGCCTGCCGGGTCCGACTTGATCGAGGAGCACGCGTTCTTTTATAGCCTGGCCGCAGCGCTCGACCTGGAACTCGACGTGACGGTGCCCCATGCAATTGGACCGCACATCGAAAGCCCGGCCGCGCGCATTGCTTTCCCCAAGGGCTATGTGCCGACGCTGGATGAAGTCTACGAACAGGCATTCGCCAATTCCCGCGTGCCGTTCTCCGAAATCAAGCAGTACCCCCACGGGCATGTGTTCGACGTCGATGTCGTGGTGGAGCCGCGGGATCCGGCCTGTAGTGACCGACTGCAGATCGGCGATCCGCTGATGATGCAGGAACTGGCCAGGATCCGTGAGGAAGGTTTGGCCAGCGGGAGCGGTAATCCCGATCTCCCGTACATGCTCATCTGCCGCCGGGCGAATGCCTTCATGAATTCGGTCGGCATCGACCTGGTCCAACTCAATCGGGGCAAGCGCTACAATGCCCTGTTCATGCACCCTGCCGATGCGGCGGAACTGGGTCTGGTATCCGGCGCCGTAGTTCGGATCCGTTCGGGACATGGTGCGATTGGGGGAATTGTCGAGCCCGACGATACCCTGCGCCGCGGCTGTGTCGCCATGACGCACGGGTTTGGAACGGGCGGAGACCGCAGGAGTGGGGACCCCTATCTAGGGAGCAACGTCAACCAGCTCGTGAGCGTTGA
>DASTGC010000255.1:0-6145 GCA_035719485.1 Novosphingobium sp. | reverse complement strand
AGCCCCGGCCAGCCTGGCCCGAGCCGCCGCCTGCCCCGCTCTTCGGCGCGACCACCCGCTGCGGGCTGTCGGCCGGCACAGGCTTGACGGCTATGCCGTCCTTGACGCCAGCCAGCCCCTGCGTGATCACCCGCTCGCCCGCCCGCAGCCCGGTCGTGACCACCCAGTTCGGCCCGATCGCCCGATCGGCGACCACCCGGCGGCGCTGCGCCTTGTTACCCGGCCCCACGACGAATACGAAAGCCTCGCCCGTAATGTCGCGCACCAGCGCCGACTGGGGCACGAGGAAGGCAGAGGGATTGACCGCCTGGTCGAAGCTTGCCTGGACGAACATGCCGGGTACCAGCAGCCCCTGCGGATTGGGGAAGCGGGCGCGCAGGGTGATCGTCCCGGTCGCCTCGTTGACCAGCATTTCCGAGAACTGCAGCGCCCCCGCAAAGGGATAGTCGCTTCCGTCCTCAAGTTTGAGCCTGACCGACGTGCTGCCGGGAGCTACGCCGCCACTCGCCAGGGCGCGCTTGAGCGAGAGCAGGTCGGCGCTCGACTGCTGCATGTCGACATAGATCGGATCGGTCTGCTGGATGACCGCCAGGGCATCGGCCTGGTTGGCATTGACCAGCGCCCCGGTGGTGAACAGGGAGCGTCCGATCCGCCCGGAAATGGGTGCTGGCACCGTGGTGTAACGCAGGTTTATCCGGGCCGTCTCCAGCGCGGCGCCGGTCTGGGCAACAGCCGCGCGGGCCTGGCGGTCCTGGGCGACCGCGTCGGTATATTGCTGCCGCGAGATGGCTTCCATCTCGGCCAGAGGTCGAAACCGTTCGGCCTTGACCGAAGCGGCTTCGGCGTTCGCCCGGGCCGCCTGCAGGTTGGCATCGGCCTGGTTGAGCGCGGCGCGATAGAGGCTCGGGTCGATCTGGAACAACGGCTGGCCCTGGCGTACCACCCCGCCCTCGGCAAACAGCCGGGCCCGGATGACCCCGCTGACCTGCGGCCGCACTTCCGATGTCGCAAAAGCCACCGTGCGCCCGCCGAGCGACGTTTCCAGCGGAACGGCCGAACTGCGGACCACCACATATCCGACTACCTGATCGGGATGCTTCTTGTCTTCGGGGCCCTTGCACCCGGCCAACAGCACCAGGCCAAGGGCCAGCGCGACGACGCCCCTGCGGCCCCGGGTCGTTGATCCGTTGTCCGCCGCAATTCGGGTCGACGGTGTCAAGCTGTTGCCCCTTGCATGAAAAAAACAGGAAACGGCGCGCGCCGCACTCGTACCAGACAGTACGGAAACCCGTCCTTGGGTCAATTCGGCAATTGTATCAAGTGGTCATCGCGACAACCCAAAATGCTGCCGCAATCTGCCCGCGCCGGCGGCGTCAGGCCTGCTCGCGCGCCTTGGCGACGATCCGTTCATAGTCAGAAAACAGTCGCGCGAAATGATCGGCGGTCGTAACAATCGGCACGGCCTCAGCGCTCAGCGGAACCTGTCCGGAGAACAGGTCCAGGATCGCCTTGGCCGCTCCCTGCGGATTGCCGGCTTCGTAGCACACCCCAGCCCCACCGCCGGCGTGGTCGGCAGCTCCGCCCCGGTCCGGGACGATCACCGGAATGCCGCTCGCCCGCGCCTCGGCCGCGGCCATGCAGAAGGTTTCCGCCTCGCAGCCATGGATCAAGGCATCGGCACTGGCGAGCAGCGTGGCAAAGCGGGCGCGGTTGCGTTCGGGGGAGAGCAGCCGGATGTGCGGGTTGCCGGCGATCTGCGAGCGGATGCGCCGCTTCTGGCTGCCGTCACCCAGGATCACCAGGCCGAGCGGGAGTTCATGGCTCGCCGCCTCGACAGCATCGATCACCATCGGCAGCCGCTTCTCAGGGGCCAGGCGGCCAATGCTGATCAGCAGGTGCGCCGTCTCGGGCAGCTCACAGAGCTCCAGCAGGTCGCGCCGCACCGATGCGCTGCGCCGTTCCGCACCGAACGTGCCGGCTTCGATCCCCATCGGGTGCAGCGCGGTATTGGCGACCCCGCCCGCGGCGAGGCGGTCGCGCAATTCGCGGCTGGCGCAGACCACCAGGTCGAAGGCCTGGCCGAGGTCGCGCAGGTGTTCCCAGAATCGCTCGAACCGCCGGTCGATCGTATCGCGGCTCAGCAGCGGCCCGAACCAGCGGTAAGCATAGGCCGAGAGCGGATCGGCGTGCATGATCAGGGCCCGTGGTGCCGGCCCCGGCCAACGGCCGACCATGGACGCGCTTCGCCAGGGCGAGGACGCCTCAAGCATGTCGGGCGCCTGTTCGGAAATCGCTGCGTGCAGGCGCGGCTCATCGTCGAAGTACCAGTACTTGCGGTCGAGCGGGAAACGCGGGCTGGCGATCATCACCAGCCGCGCGCCGGGACCACGCTCGATCACCTCGTCATGATCCCCCGGGGCGATTATGACGATCTCGTGGCCCAATTGCGGACCAATGGCGAGCTTCTGCTCGATGTAGGTCTTCACGCCCCCGCCATGCGGCGACAGGAAAGCGCAGACATCCACGATTTTCATGAGTGGACGCCATAGAGGCGGCTCACTTCTTGCGCAACGGCCCGAAGCTCATCAACCCGGTGCGGTAATTCATGATCACGGTGATCCGGGAGAGGCCGTTGCCGGTCACCACAACACTCGAATGGGCCGCCTTGGGCTTGCTCATGCCCAGCTTTGGATTGCCGGAAAAGCCGATCCCGTCGACCGAGAGGCCGAACTTGCGGTTGGCATCGCGGTCGTGCAGCACCGATACGGCATAGGTGCCGGGCCCCGGGATGCGCACGCACAGCTGCACCGGATCGTCGGCGCCCACCGGCTGCTCTACCCGCCGGAAAACCTTGCCCTCAGAAATCAGGATGTTGTCGTCCTGGAGGAAATCCTTGTCATTGGCGGGATAGACTTCGAGCTTGAGGTTGCCGTTGTGGTCCTTGAGTCCGTCGATCCGCACCAGCAGCGCGGGTCCCTGTTCGCCGGGCCGGCAGCGGCCCTCGGCCTTGCCGAGATCGGGGGTCGAAGGAATGATCGCACCCGCCGCACTGATCGGCAAAAGCGCCGCCAGTGCCACCATAAGTCCGCGGCCGGCAATCGTCATCTTCACTCGGCGCTCCTTCGCGATTCCACCAGCCCGGCCAGGCCAGAGACGACGCCGGCAACGACGTGGCTGGCGAGAGTGATACCGGCCATCAACGTCATCAGAGCGGCGATCTCCAGGTCATGTCCCAGCAGGAACACGGCGATCCCGGCAAACACGATATCCTTGTTAGGCAGCAGCGGCAGTCGCGACACCAGCATGCGCAGCGTCGCAAGCACCAGCCACAGCCCCAGCGACACTTGCCTCAGGATCAGGTGCCAGAGCAGGGCTGACAACAGGATGAACAGGATGGTGCGCACGATGTGCACCGCGGTGATGAACCATAGTTCCCGCCGATCGAGTGAAAACAGCTTCTTGCGGAACAGCAGGATCGCACAGGAGGTGAGCAGGACCACGCCGAGCGAAAGGAACACTTCGCGGGTCGGCAGCCCCAGCTGGCCCGAGGCGATCAGCGGCCAGGCGAAGACCAGCATGATCAGGGTGACGGCGTTGCCGGTCAGGGCCGAAAGGATGGCCACGTCCTTGACCGCGCCGAAGGGCGCTGCCGCAATAGTCCCGCGCGCCCTCGCCCAGGCATAGAACTGCGCTTCGCCGAGGTAGCCCAGCACCAGTTCGTTGCTGACCAGCTTGCGCACCAGCGCGGCTACGCCAGAGCCGAATGGAATGTTCCAGAGCTTGTGGAAGATCACCCATTCCAGCACCGGCGCCTGCAGGTAGAACACGACGAAGACCGCCCAGAACAGCGGCGTTCGCGGCAGCAGGGCGCCGACGGTGTCTAGCCGCAGGTCGCGGTAGGCGAAGACCGCGGCGAACAGCACCACTGCCGATAGCACCACGCCCAGCAGCCCGAACAGCCGCTTGCCGCTCCCTCCGCTGCGCTCGGCAGATGCGGCCAGCTCGCCGGGCGCGAAACCGCCGCTCGGGCCTGGACTGTCCTGATAGACCGGGGTCGCCTTCATATCTTCGATTTGCCACACCAGTTGGGCCGCAGTTCCGGCGCGGATGTCACGCGCCCGCTGCGGCCGTATCCCTTCGCCTCGCCCGCCCCGGAACAGCCCCTCCCGGATAAGGACCCTTACTGGCTCGCTTGCTGCGAATATCAGCGCCGGTGTTTAGTGCCCGTTGAGCCACGCGCAAGCCGCAATCGCCCGAGCTCCCCACGCGACCGCCCCGTGGGGGCAGCAAGGCATTGGACAACAGCTGCCTTTCACGCGGAATGCAGATCGGCGTAGCGAGCCGCGGGGCGGCGGCGGGCAAAGCTCGCACAAGTCCGGCCGATGGAGTCCAGCAGCGCAGGAACCGTGGTGTCGCCCGGGTGCACGGCGATGCGCGCCACTCTGAGACCATGGAAGGCGGCCCGCGCCACGGCAGCCACGCCGAGCGAGCTCAGCTGGCGGGGAATGCTGCGGCTGGCCCAGGTGACCACCGGCCCGCGAGCCAGCACGGCCCCGCTGCGCGGATCCCACACCTTCATGTGGTCTTCGGCCAGAGGAAAGCCGCTTGCCGCCAGCGCCGCCAGCGCGCCCGGGCCATAAAGCCAGGCCGGGGCGATGAATCCGGCGGTTGCCGTGCCAATCGCATCCTCGATCAGCGCGCGACCGGCCGCCATGCGCCGCGCCGCCTCGGCTTCGTCGAGGCCGAGGAACTCGCCTTCCCCCGCGGTCAGGTGCCTGGCCTTGAAGCTGGTCAGACCGGCGTGCTGGGCGCCTGTAAATTCGATGGAATCCTTATGGTACCACCCGTGGACGAACATCTCCACGCCCTGCGCCGCCCACCCGCGCAGCCGCGCCCGGAAGGCCGCGGCCTCGCCCAGCGGCGCCAGCCCCCAGTGATCGGGCACCACCAGCATGGCAAACCGCGCCTCGCCGACCACTCGGCCCAGCAGGTCGACCAGCCGGTCCACCTCGCTCTCGAAGCGCGGGCCGACATCATGGATCGAGGCGAGGAGGAGCTTGTCCATCGCGTGGGACCCTGCGTCAGGCCGCGCCCGCAAAGCGCCAGCGCAGCGTCTCGCCAGCCTGCCACGGCATGATCGCCCCGCCGTCGGCGGCGATCCGCTCGGGCACCACGCAGGCCTCGCGCACCAGCTTCACAAAACTCGGGTTCATCGGCAGGCCATAGAAGCGGGGCCCGTTCTCGGAAGCAAAGGTCTCAAGCCGGTCAAGAGCTCCCTCCTCTTCGAACACGCTCGCATAGCATTCCAGCGCGTGGGGCGCGCAGAAGATGCCGGCGCAACCGCAGGCGGATTCCTTCGCCGCAATCTGGTGCGGCGCGGTATCGGTGCCGAGGAAGAACTTGGCACTCCCCGAAGTCGCCGCCCGGCGCAGGGCCACCCGATGAACCTCGCGCTTGGCGACGGGCAGGCAATAGGCATGCGGCCGCAGCCCTCCGGCAAACAGGGCATTGCGGTTGATCATCAGGTGATGCGGGGTGATCGTGGCGCCCACGTTCGGCCCCGCCGCCTCGACGAACTCGGCCGCCTCTCGGGTCGTGATGTGCTCGAACACCACCTTGAGCGCGGGGAAATCCTTCAGCACCGGACCAAGCACCCGATCGATGAACACAGCCTCGCGGTCGAAGATGTCGATCTGCGCGTCGGTCACCTCGCCATGGACGAGGAACGGCATCCCGATCTCCTGCATCCGGTCGAGCACCGGGTAGATGTTGCGAACGTCGGTCACACCATGGGCGGAATTTGTCGTCGCATGGGCCGGATAGAGCTTGTACGCACTCACGATCCCGAGCGCAAAGCCCTGCTCAACGTCGGTCGGGCTGGTCGCGTCCGTCAGGTAAAGCGCCATCAGCGGACGAAAGTCGCTCCCGGCCGGCAGGGAAGCCATGATCCGGTCGCGGTATGCGGCCACTTCCGCCGTATTCGATACTGGTGGGCTCAGGTTCGGCATGACGATTGCCCGGCCGAACTGGCGCGCAGTGTAGCCGACCACGCTGGCGAGCATGGCCCCGTCACGCAGGTGGACGTGCCAGTCATCCGGCCGCCGAATGATGAGTTCGGCGGGAATGGGATGGGATGCGGCAGGCT
>DASTGC010000254.1:0-7418 GCA_035719485.1 Novosphingobium sp. | reverse complement strand
CCTCGGCATTGGCGGCCATGCATCTGGCCGGATCGGTCTCGGCGTCGTCCACGCGGACCCAGCCGGCGGCATTGACCACAGCCCACGGCGCATGGCGCGCCAGGGCAACGCCGATCGAGCCCTGGCGCCCGAAATCGAGTTCGCTGCGCGCGATCAGGCGGTAGGGCAGGTTGCGGTGTGCGCAGGCCCGCGCGATCGCCTGGCCCAGGGTGCCGCTGGCGCCGAGGACGAGAATCGGCGGCGCCTCGTGGCGCCGGGTCCGGGTCGCCCGGTGTTCGCGCATCGGGGTGGCCCGGCGCACGGCGGCATGAAGCAGGCGGCCTTCGCGTTCCCACCAGCCGTCACCCGCCAGCCCGGGCGGAAGCAGCGCCGGCTCGTCCGTCGTCATAGTCTTGAGCAGGCGGCCGATCCCGGTTAGGCGCGGTTGCGCCCCGCCCACGGCCCAGGCGCCGGGTTCATAGGCCCCGGGCCCGGTCAGCAGCGTGTTCCATCCCTTGCTCCCGAACAGCGCCCAGGCGGCGACGGCGCGCACGTCGACGCCATCCTGCTTGAGCGCAAGGCAGGTGTTCCACCCTTGAACGATCCAGCGCAGCTGTTCCTCGCGGGTGCAGCCGTTATGCAGTTCGGTCAGGGCCAGCGGCGTGCCATAGCGATCCCAGGCCTCCCGCAGCGCGCCGGCGATGCCGCCCGGGGCCGGCTCCAGCACCCGCACCGCCTCGATGTCGGCATAGGCCTGGGCCCCGTTCCCGCCGACAACGTGGCGAGGATAGCGGTGGATGCGATGGTCGAGGAAGCGATCGCTGGTGAGATAGTGGTTCACGCCAATCACGTCTGGCGGACAGGGCGCGTCGGCGATGCGCGCCAGCCGATCGGCCAGGCCGAATGTGCACAACCGCTCCCACAGCGGATGCTCGCGGTTCACCCGACCGGACAGGAGGTCCCAGGTCGCCCAGCGCCGGGTGTTGTCGAAGGCTGCCTGATCGGCGAGGCGGCTGGTCGCCCAGGTGCGGCCAAGGTCGTCGGTCTGGACCAGCCGGGCCGCCGGGTTCACCCGCCTGATCGCGGCCATTGCCAGCCGCACCCCGTCGATCTGGTTGAGCAGGGCCGTCCAGAACGATCGTTCGTCGCGGACATGTGGGTACCAGTGGCCATAAAGGGCGCTGAACCGGGCGGTGGTCAACGGCTCGTTGACCGGCGTCCACTCCGCGATCCACGGGAACCGCCGGGCCGCCGCGGCGGCATGGCCGGCAAGGCCGGTAGCGAAACTGTCATCCAGCAGCGAGGTATAGGCTGGGCCGCTGCCGTGGTGGACCAGTCCGGCAATCGGCCGGATGCCGTGGGCCCGCAGCCTGGCGAGGCGGTCGTCGCACCATTGCCAGTCGCACTGGGCCGGGCTGTCGGGCGCGACCCGCTCCCACAGCATCGGGAAGCGCAGCGCAGCGATACCGAGCGAGGCGAGCCGGTCGATGTCCTCCGCGCGATCGTGATGGCCGGTCAGGCGCATCTGGTCCTGATAGCAGTCCCCCGTGCGGTTCACCGTGCATTCCACGCCGCCCCACAGTTCGAGCGAGACCTTGGCACGTGGTGGCGCGGCGCGGCGCGACTGAAATCCTTCGGTGAACATCTGATCGCTTAAGTCACTGTAAATAAACCCAAAGCGGAACAATGCTGCGGCCCGACGAGTTCCCCGTCCGACCCTGCAATGGAGGAATTGGATGGAAGGCTCAGCCGCAGCGATCGGCGCGTTTGTCCCTGCGGCTAGCAAAGCCGACCAGCTCGGCACTCTCGTTTGCTTCTCCCACTTGCGCTGGGATTTCGTCTTTCAGCGACCTCAACACATCATGACCCGGCTCTCCTGGCACCTGCGCGTCACGTTCTGGGAAGAGCCCCGGGTCGTGGGCGGACTGGACGCGCCGCGCCTCTCCCGCCGCACCTGCGAGTGCAGCGGCGTTGTCGTGGCCGTACCCGAGCTGCCCGAGGGGCTTGACCCGGGGCAGACCACCCAGGCCTGTCGCACCCTGCTCGACACCATGCTGGCCGGAGCGCCGGGGCCGCTGACGCTCTGGTACTACACGCCGATGATGCTGCCGTTCTCCGATCATCTCGCGGCGGACTGCGTCGTCTACGACTGCATGGACGAACTGGCCAACTTCCGCTTCGCCCCGCCCGACCTGCTCCCTAACGAACAGCGCCTGCTCGACCGCGCCGATCTGGTCTTCACCGGCGGCTATTCGCTCTACGAAGCCAAGCGCGACCGCCATCCGCGGGTCTACCCGTTTCCTTCCAGCGTTGATCGCGCACACTTCGGCAGCGCGCGCAGCCTTGCAGCGGATCCGGCGGACCAGGCCGCCCTGCCGCGCCCGCGGCTCGGCTTCTACGGTGTGATCGACGAGCGGATCGACCTGCCGCTGATCGCCCACGTCGCCGATGCCCGGCCGGACTGGTCGCTCGTCATGGTCGGCCCGGTGGTCAAGATCAGCGAGGCCGATCTCCCGCGCCGGCCCAACCTGCACTACCTCGGCAGCAAGGACTATGCCGAGCTGCCGCAATACCTTGCCGGCTGGGACGTGGCGCTGATGCCCTTCGCGATGAACGAGGCGACCCGCTTCATCAGCCCGACCAAGACACCTGAATACCTCGCCGCCGGCTGCCCGGTGGTGTCGACCCCGATCGTCGACGTGGTGCGCCACTATGGTGCTATGGCCGGAGTGAAGATCGCCGCCACGCCCGACGAATTTCTCGCAGCCTGCGATGCGGCGCTTGCCTTATCGGGCGGGCAGGATTGGCTCGGCGAGGTCGATGAATTCCTCGCCCAGACCGGCTGGGACGAGACCACCGGGCGCATGCTCGCTCTGATCCAGGCCGAGCTCACCCGCGAGCGCGCGGTCCATCCGGTCGCGTCGCCGACGATCTGGCCGGCACCACCCAGCCACGGCTATGACGTCATGGTGGTCGGCGCCGGTTTTGCCGGGGCGGTCATGGCCGAACGGCTGGCAGCCGAGGCCGGCAAGCGAGTGCTGGTGGTTGACCGGCGGCCCCATGTGGCCGGCAATGCCTATGACCGCCTCGACGAAGCCGGCCTGCTGATCCACCAGTATGGCCCGCACATATTTCACACCAATAGCGCCGAGATCTTCGCCTATCTCTCGCGGTTCACTCGCTGGCGGCCTTATGAGCACCAGGTCCTGGCCAGTGTCGACGGGATGCTGGTGCCGATCCCCATCAACCGCACCACGCTCAACCGCCTTTATGGCCTGTCGCTCGCCAGCGACGAGGAGGCCGCCGCCTTCCTCGCCTCGCGGGCCGAGCCGGTAGAGGTGATCGAGACCTCCGAGGACGTGGTCATTTCGGCGGTGGGGCGCGAACTCTACCGCAAGTTCTTCCAGGGCTACACCCGCAAGCAATGGGGGCTCGATCCCTCGGACCTCGACAAGTCGGTCACCTCGCGCGTCCCCACCCGCACCAACACCGATACGCGCTATTTCACCGATCGCTTCCAGGCCATGCCAGCCGAAGGGTTCACCCGGATGTTCGAGCGCATGCTCGATCATCCCCGCATCGATCTCCTCCTCGGCACCGACTATGCCGAGGCGCGCGCCGCCTACCCGCACGACCATCTCGTGTTCACCGGCCCGATCGACGAATATTTCGGCTACCGTTACGGCAAGCTGCCCTACCGTTCGCTCCGCTTCGAGCACGAAACGCTGGAACAGGAATGGCTCCAGCCAGTCGCCGTGGTAAACTATCCGGACGAGCAGGTGCCCTTTACCCGCATCACCGAATACAAGCACCTGACCGGCCAGCAGCACCCCCACACCAGCATCACCCGCGAATATCCGCAGGCCGAGGGCGATCCCTATTACCCGATCCCGCGCGATGAGAACCAGGCCCTGTTCAAGCGCTACGAGGCGCTGGCTCGGGGTGAGGACAAGGTGACCTTCGTCGGCCGTCTGGCGACCTACCGCTACTACAACATGGACCAGATCGTCGGCCAGGCGCTGGCCACCTTCCGGCGGACCGTCGGCGAGGAGCGCAAGGCGCAGGTGGCGATGCCCGAGCGGACCGCCAAGGCCTCGTCCGGCGCCGTCGCCACGGCGGCCTGACCGGGCAGGCCGATGCCGGCGATCGCGGCCATCGAGACCTTCGCGGTGCCGCCGCGCTGGCTGTTCGTGCGGCTGGAAACCGACGCGGGCGAGGTCGGGTGGGGCGAGGCCAGCCTGGAAGGTCACGCCGAGGCCGTTGAGGGCGCCTTCACGGCGCTGCGTTCGCGGTTCGTCGGTGCAGATCCGGACGATATCGAGGACATCTGGCAGACCGCGCACCGGCTCGGCTTCTATCGCGGCGGACCGGTGCTGATGTCGGCCCTGTCCGGGCTTGACCAGTCGCTGTGGGATCTCAAGGGCAAGCGCCTCGGCCTGCCCGTGTGGCAGCTGCTTGGCGGCAAGGTGAGGAGCCGCATCCCCGTCTATGCCTGGATCGGCGGTGACAGGCCCCACGACGTGGCGCAAGCCGCGCGCGTCCGTCGCGACCAGGGCTTCCACGCGGTCAAGATGAACGCCACCGAGGACATTGGTTGGCTCGACAGCCCGAAGGTGGTCGATGCAACGGTGGAACGGGTGCGGGCGGTGCAGGCCGAAGGGCTCGACGTCGGCCTCGACTTCCACGGGCGCGTACACCGGGCCATGGCCCGCCAGCTTGCTGCCGCCGTCGAGCCGCTGCGGCCACTGTTCATCGAGGAGCCGGTCCTGTCCGAGCATCCGGAAGCCGTGGCCGCGCTCGCGGCGCATACCGCCATCCCGATCGCGCTGGGCGAGCGGCTCTACAGCCGGTGGGATTTCAAGCCGTTCTTCGAGGCCTCGGCGGTGGACATCGTCCAGCCCGATCTCAGCCACGCCGGCGGCATCTCCGAATGCCGCCGCATCGCCTCCATGGCGGAGGCCTATGACGTCGCCGTAGCGCCGCATTGCCCGCTCGGGCCGATCGCTCTCGCCGCCTGCCTGCAGGTGGCGGCCACCTCGATCAACTTTGTGATCCAGGAGATGTCGCTCGGCATCCACTACAACGACGCCGACCATGACCTGCTGACCTATCTCGTCGATCCCGACGTGTTCGCGGTGAACGATGGCATGGTCGCCACGCCCCAGGGGCCGGGTCTGGGCATCGTGATCGACGAGGCGCGGGTGCGCTCTGCCGCCGCGGCCGTGGGGCCAGGCTGGCGCAATCCGGTCTGGCGCGGGCCTGATGGCGCCGTGCGGGAGTGGTGAGCGGGCTTCCTATTTTCGCAGCGTGAAGGGGTTGGGCGGCATGTCTTCGGGCCGCCTTGCATAATAGCGATGGATCAGTTCGCGCCGGCGCTGTGCCATGGGCTCGTCGTATTCGCTCGGCAGCACGATCGGCATCAGCAGGCAGACGCTCTGCGCCGGCAGCAGGTGGCGCCAGTCGCGGATCAACTGCCGGTAGGCATCGCCGACCGGCCGCCGCCGCCGTTCGATGTCGTAGAGCCCGACCGGATTGATCTCCGCGGTGGAATCCCCGGCATGGATGCGGCCGGATTCGGTCCAGCCGACCTGGTCGATCAGCGGAAACCAGGTGAAGCCCACCAACGGCACGCCGTTATTGCGCACGCGCAGGGCATTGGCCCATTCCTTCCACAGCCAGTTGACCGAAGCCTCGCCATCAAGCCCCTGCGGCGCGCTGGTCTCGGTGTGCATGACCGGCAGGCGGTAGCGCTCGTGATACTGGACGACGATATCGTCGTAGCCCAGCGTCTCGCCGGCGGCGGTGCGCGCGCCGTTGGCATCCACGCGGCGCTCGTTGGCCGGGTAATAGTCGGTGCCCAGAACGCAGTGGCGGCCCAGCCGGGTTTCCATGAACCAGCTGTATTCCTCGCGGGTCATGCCGTTATCGAGGAGGAACTCGTACATGCCGGATTCCACGCGGTGGCCGTATATCAGGTCAAGCGCGAGGAAACGCAGCGTATTGAGCGTTTCGGCCTGGCCGATGGCCTCTGGCGAATCCGCGTGGAAGTAGGCCGCCCGCTCACTCTGGATGAAGATGGCATCGGGACGCACTTCGAGGATCTCCATCATCGCCAGCACACAGGCCGCGCACATGTGCTTGATCGCCGTGACGAAGCTGCGGTCGTCGCTCAGCGCCTCATTGAGCATCCCCGCCTTGGCCGAGGCAAAGGCCGTGACGAAGATCGTGCTGACCGGGGCATAGAGCTGGACCCAGGGATAACGCTCGGCAAAGGCGCGGGCATAGCGCGCGAACAGCATCGGCATGTCCGGATTCTGGAAATCGCCGATCCAGTCGGGCACGCCCAGCCGGCAGAGATCGGCGATGGGGACGATGTTGTAGTCGTACATCCGCTTGAGGACGGCGTCGGAATGCTCCCACTCGTAGCGGCCGTGCCCCTGGTAGGCGCGGTGGACCGGCGGGCCGAAGCGCAGGTAGCGGGTGCCCAGGTCCTTCACCAGGTCGATGTCATGGTCCCACCTGTCATAATGTCCGGTGAGCGCCATCTGGTCGTGGCGCACCCCGCCAATCAGGGGGGCCGCCGAATCGATGCCGGTGGCGAACATGAAAAACGGATTGAACGGAGGGGTCGATGCCACGAAAAAGGCTCCTGCAGGCAGCGGTCAGGCGGGAAACAGCGGAGGTGCGAGGCCGGGTACGGCCACCTCGCAGGCAAACAGGCTCCCCGCATCGGGCTGGGCCGCCAGCGCTTCCTCGGGAAGCCCGATCCGGGCCGAGGTGACATAGAGCCGGCCAAGGCCGGGACCGCCGAAGGCGCAGCTTGTCGGGCGCTGCACCGGCAGGGCAATCTCGTCGACCTGCTGGCCCCCGGGGCCCAGCCGGCGCAGGCACCAACCGTCCCAGAACGCCACCCACAGGCAGCCTTCGCGGTCGGTTGTCATCCCGTCGGGATAACCCTGTGCCGCGTCGAACCGGGCAAACACCTCGCGCGCGCCCAGCACGCCATCGGGCAGGAGCGCGAACCGGTAGATCGTGCGGTCGGCGGAATCCGTGTGATACATCCACGCGCCGTCGGCGCTGAAGGCCGGGCCGTTGGGGACCCTGAAGCCGCCGGCCAGCCGGTGCCAGCTCAGGTCCTGGTCGAGACGGTAGAGCGAGCCCGACCGCGCGTCTTCCGCATCGTCCATCGTACCCAGCCAGAAGTGGCCGAACGGGTCGGTCTTGCCGTCGTTGCCACGGTTGCCCGGCAGGTGCGGCTCCGGGTCGGCGATCGGCACGAAATCGTCGAGCGTGGCGCTCACCCGCACGAAACCGCGGTCGCTTCCGGCGATAAACGCTCCGGTCCGGCAGGGCGCCAGCGCCGTCAGCCTGAGCGGCGCGGGCCATTCGCGCGCGCGCTCGTCCTCCGGGCGATAGGACAGGATCCGCCGGCCATGAAT
>DASTGC010000253.1:0-5068 GCA_035719485.1 Novosphingobium sp. | reverse complement strand
TTATCCCCTCGACGCCGAAGTTCCGTTCCGGATGTCCAGACGCGTGCGCGGGGCGGACTATTGCAACACCGCCGCAATCCGCCCCGCGATCATTCGCCACCCGGTGACCGGCGAGGAAATCGTAAACCTCAGTCAGGAGTTTACCAGCCACGTCTGCGGCTGGACCGAGGCTGCCAGCTATGCCCTCGTCGCCGAGGTCGGCCGCTACATGTTTGTCGAGGAAAATCTGTTCCGGCACCATTGGCGAACCGGCGATCTGATCATCTGGGACAATTGCGCGACCCAGCATGCCCGGGGCGAATTTACACCCGGCGCGACCCGCCACCTTCAGCGCGTCATGGTCCATCCCTGGGACGGGGCAGAATCGGACCGGCGCACCCCGCCCACGGATATCGACAACGATCCGCGCTGGATGCCAGTCGCCGCAGCCTGACCTGCCAGGCCGTAGATTTACGACCTAGGGCGGCGTGCCGCATATCTGATCCGCGGCGCCCGGCGGGGTTTCTTCGCCGGCGGCCGGTTTACCGTCCCGCCACCTTGCCGGCCGGGGCACCCGCCACGCCCTGCCCCTGCGGCACGATGGCCACGCGCCAGCTGCGGTCCCTGCGCAGGAACTGGGCGGCGAGGGCCTGCATCGCGGCGGGGGTGGTGACCGTGTAGTCGGTCAGGATCGTGCGGATCGCGCCGAACCGGGTCGGATCGGACGTGGCCCCTTCCAGCTGGTACATGAAGAAGGCGCTGCTGGTCGCCGCCCGGGTGATCTGCTGCTTGAGCGGCTCGGTGACGCGGGCCAGCTCGTCGGCCGTGGGCGGATTGGCGACCAGGTCGGCGGCGATTTCGTCGGCGGTCTGGAAGAACAATGGCACGTCGCCAGGCTGGAGCTGGGCCAGGGCGGTGATCGCCCCGCCGCTGTCAAGATCGGCCGGCCAGGAGGAGACCACCTGCGGGGCATAGCTCGCACCGGTCTTCTCGCGCATGCGATCGAGCAGGCGGTTGGTGAACAGGTCGGCGAGGATGGCCAGCTGGCGGCTGGTGCGGATCCCGGCGGTTCCGCCGCCGGTGGGCCATGAAACCAGCGCGGCCGCCTGGTTGGCATCGCCGCGGTGGGTGATCACCACCGGCGCGCCGCCGCCGCCGGGGACCTGGGCCTGGGACGAGGCGGTCGCCGCGGCAGCCGGCTCGCGCGGGGCCAGTGCGCCGAAGGTGCGCGCAAGGGCCTCGATCGTCCTGGCCCGGTCGATATCGCCGAATACCTGGACCTCGATCGGACCCGATGCGAGGATCGGCGCCCAGACCTGGCGGAAGCCTTCCGGCGTCGCCGCATCGAGTTCCTGGGGGGTCGGCGTGCGGTAGCGCGGATCGCGGTTGTGCTGGAGGAACTTGAGGTCCCGCGCCAGCACGCCCTGGGGGCTGGTGGCGAGGCCGTCATACTGGAGCCGGGCGCCGGCGCGGGCGCGCAGCACCGGCGCGGCATCCCAGCGCGGCATGGCGAGCTTGGCGGCAAACAGGTAGAGCTGGTCGGCGAGGTCGGCCGAACGGGTATCGGCCGAGAAGGTGAAATCGGCATCGTCGATCTTGAAGTCGAAGCCCATCTTGCGGCCGGTCGAGATGCGGTCCAGCTCCTCCTGGCCCAGCGGCCCCTCTCCCGAGCCGACCAGCGCCATCTCGCCCAGGGCGATATAAGGCGCATCGCCCGAAGCGAAGGCCCGATAGCCTGCGCCGAAGCGGACCTTGACGGTTACCCGGCCCGGCTCGTCCACGCTCGGCCAGACCAGCGCCTTCACCCCATTGGCAAATTCCACCTGCGAAATCCCGCCGATCCCCGTCTGGACGTCGGCCGTGACCTTGCCCGGCTGGCCGAGCGAGGGCAGTTCGGAGAAGGCGATCGGCTTGGCCGCAACCCGCGCCTTGCCATCGGCCGCCACCGGCGCGACGAGAGCCGCGCGCAGCTCCTGGCCCGTGGCATCGGCCTTGGGGGTAACCATGACCGCCCGGGTCACGGCGCCGGCGAACAGGGCCCGGCTATGCTCCAGCACGGCCGCGGGCGTGATCAGCGGGACGGTCTTGCGGAAGATCGCCAGCACGGCCTCGGGGTTGGCGACCGTTTCGCGGATGTCGACCGCGGTGATCATGTCGTCGGCGAGCCGCGCGCCGGGCAGCAGGGCGCGCTGCTCGACCTGGCTGGCGAAGGCCACGTCCATTTCCGCCACCTCGCGCGCGATTTCCTCGGCGCTGGGGGGGCTGGCGAGCGCATCGGCGATGACCGCGCGCACGTCGGCCACTGCCTTCCTCCAGTCATCGCTCAGCGGGGTGATCGTAACGAAGGTCGCATCGGTCGAGCGCGAAACGTCCTGCTGGTTGACCTGGGCGAGGAGGAACGAACCGCCGGCGCGGGCACGCGCCTCCAGCCGGCGGTTGATTACCGCCTGGGCGACCTGGTCCTTCATCAGGCCCTGGTTGTAGACGATCGTATCGTTGACCTGGCGCCACGGGCGCAGAGTCGCCCAGGTGATCGCCCGCGGCAGGTCGGGCTCGACCAGGATGCTCGCCTGGCCGACCGGGGTGCCGCCGCCCGCGGGCACCAGCGCATCGGCCGGGGCAACCGGATCGCCAAAGCTCGGCGCGGGCACCAGCGGGCCCTTGCCCTGCCACCCGGAAAACCACTTGCGCACGAGCGCGGCGAGTTGGGCCGGGTCGCGATCGCCGGCGAGCACGACCACCGTGTTCTCCGGCCTGTACCAGCGATCATGGAAAGCGCGTACCGACTCCTGCCGCGCGGCGTTGAGCGATTGCTCGGTCCCGATCGGCGCGCGGGTGGCGAGCGGCTGCCCCGCATAGAGAACCTCGCGCATCTCGTCCTGCACGCGCGCCGCCGCGCCACCGCGCTCACGCATTTCGGCAAGGACGATGGGCAGGTCGGAACGGATATTCTGGTCCGACAGGGTCGGCTCGGCCATCATCCCCGAGAGGTATTTGAGCGACTCGTCGAGCCCCGCGTCGGTCGCCTCGGGCAGGTCGATCTTGAAGGTGGTGCTGGTCGGCGTGGTCTCGGCATTGGTGTCGGTCCCGAAAGTCGCACCCAGCCGCTGCCACGCCGGGATCGCCTCGCCGTCGCCCAGATACTTCGACTGGCGGAAGACGAGGTGCTCGAGGAAATGGGCATAGCCGCGCTCGCTCTCGCTCTCGTTGAGCGAGCCGGCATCGATCCGCACCCTGATCGCCACCTGCCCGGGCGGGACCCCGTTGCGGCGCACCGCATAGCGCAGCCCATTGGGCAGCTCACCGAAGATCCACTCCTTGTCCTGCGGCACGTCGCTGCCGCGGTAGAGCCACGGGCCGTCTGTCCCAGCCTTCTGCGATGGCGCAGCCCTGGCCGCGCCCCGGTTCTTCGCCGGCGCGGCATCGATCGGCGGCGCGGCCAGCGCCAGCAGCGGCAGGACAAGGAGCGTACGGGCGACAGCGCGGGCAAGCGGGTTCATCGCACTGTGCTATAGGGTGCGGGTGGCTGAAGGGCCAGTGAATAGGCCCGGCAATTAGCCTGCGCGGAACCCGAGGAATGGCTTGACCCGCCGCCCTGCCGCCCCATATCGCGGCTGTCATGTTCATCGAGACCGAAACCACGCCGAATCCGGCCACGCTCAAGTTCCTGCCGGGGCAGGAAGTCATGTATGCCGGCACCCGCGAATTCAGCTCGCCCGAGGCCGCCGAAGCCTCGCCGCTGGCCCAGGCCCTGTTTGATATCGGCGAGGTGACAGGCGTCCTGTTCGGCCGCGAGTTCATCAGCGTAACCGCCGCCCCCGGTGCCAGCTGGAGCGTGCTGAAGCCGCAGGTCGTCGCCATTCTGCTTGATCACTTCGTCTCCGGCGCCCCGCTCTTCACCGCGGGCACCGCCGGCGGCATCAGCGTCGCGCCCGATGACGAGGGCGATTTCGCCGACGATCCCGCCGATGCCGACATCGTCGCCCAGATCCGCGAGCTGATCGAGACCAGGGTCCGCCCCGCGGTCGCCAACGACGGTGGCGACATCGTCTACCGCGGCTTCCGCGAGGGCGTGGTCTATCTCTCGATGCAGGGCGCCTGCTCGGGCTGCCCGTCCTCGGCGGCGACGCTCAAGAACGGCATCGAGACCCTGCTCAAGCACTACGTTCCCGAAGTGAACGAAGTCCGCGCGGCCTGATCGCGGGCGCGTGATCGGCGGGGACATGGACACGCTGGTGATCGACTCCGCCACCGAAGCCTGTTCGGTTGCGCTGCTCCAAGAATCGGGGAAAGGCCTTCAGGTCGTCGCCGGGTCCTGGCAGGTGCTGGGCCGCGGCCATGCCGAGGCGCTGGTTCCGATGATCGGCGCCCTGCCCGGCAAGGGGCGGGCGGCCCGGGTGGCGGTTGCCCTCGGCCCCGGGAGCTTCACCGGCGTGCGTGTCGGGCTTGCCGCGGCGCGCGCCCTCGCCTTCGCCTGGGGAGCCCGGCTCGTCGGCTACCCGACCTTGGCGCTGATTGCCGCACAGGCCCGGGCCGATGTCGGCGCAGGGCCGGTGACCGTCGCAACCACCGGCGGACATGGCGAATGGTTCGTTCAGGCCTTCTCTGCCGAAGGCCTGCCGCTTGCCCCGCTGCGGTCCCTCAGCCCTGCACAGGCCATTGCCGCGACGCAGATCGATGTGGTCGCCGGCAGCCAGGCCGAGGCGCTGGTCGCCGCGCGCGGCTCAGGCACCGCCCTGCCGCTGTGGAGCGACGCGCGCGCATTCCCGCTCCTTCCAGCCAGCCTCGTCACCGCAACCACGGAACCGCTCTATGGCCGCGCCCCAGATGCGCGCTTGCCCGGCGGAGCGGGTGCAACTGCCTGATGAGCGCCGCGGACGATGACGTCGACCGGATCATGGCGGTGATGGATTGCGCTTTCGATCCGGAATTCGGCGAGGCCTGGAGCCGCCGCCAGGTGGAGGATGCGCTGATCCTCGGCAATTGCCATTACCTGCTGGCCGGCGAGGATGGCAACGTTCCGGTCACCTCTGCACAACCGCGCGCAGTGGCCGGCTTTGCCCTGTCCCGCCACGGTTTCGGCGAAGAA
>DASTGC010000252.1:0-8516 GCA_035719485.1 Novosphingobium sp. | reverse complement strand
AAGGCGGCCGACGAGGTTGCCGGGGCCAAGAAAAGGAAATCCTGGGCAAGTGATCCTCATCGCCCGCCCAGTTTCCGTTCGCGTCGAGCGAAGTCGAGACATGGGCATACGTCGTCTAGACCTCGCGCGATTCGAACAGGTCTAGGAGTGTCGAAGTCTCCCGCCATCCCGCGACACGTGGCCATCATCATGGATGGCAACGGGCGCTGGGCGAAGAAGCGGCACCTGCCGCGCGCTCTGGGCCACCAGCGCGGCGTCGAAGCCGTCCGCCGCACGGTGCGGGCCGCGCGGGACCTTCGGCTGGAGGCGCTGACGCTCTATGCCTTCTCGACCGAGAACTGGACCCGTCCGGAGGACGAGGTCTCGGCCCTGATGGGGCTGATGAAGAAGTTCATCCTCGCCGATCTCGACGAGTTCGCGGCAGCCGGAGTCAGGCTTAAGATAATTGGTGATTACAAGGCCTTTTCACCCGATCTTGTAGAGCTGATTGAAGGTGCACTGGCCCGCACTGCCGGCAATTCCACCACCACGCTCGCGGTCGCCCTCAACTACGGCTCGATGGACGAGATCGCCCGCGCGGCGCGGGCCGCGGCGCGGGAAGGAGAGATCACTCCCGAGACCATCGCCGCCCGCCTCGACACAGCCGATATGCCCCCGCTCGACCTGCTGATCCGCACCTCGGGCGAGGTCCGCCTCTCGAACTTCCTCCTGTGGCAGGCCGCCTATGCCGAGATGCTGTTCGTCGACACTCTTTGGCCCGATTTCGGCGCCGAGGACCTGAAGGCAGCGATGGACGAGTTCGCGCGGAGGGAGCGGCGCTATGGCGGACGGTGAAAGCCCGAAGAAATCTGACCTACAGGCCCGCACCATTTCCGCTGTCGTCATGGTGGTGGTTGCCGGCCTTGCCCTGTGGCTCGGCGGGTGGATCTGGACCCTGCTGGTTGTCGCGATCGGGCTCGGCGTGCTGGTCGAATGGACGCGGCTTTATCTCGCCTTTGCTCACAGCTTCACCGCCCGCGTGGCCTGGGCTCTCGGGGGCTCGCTCTACATTGCCGTGGCCTGCTTAACCCTCGTCCTCCTGCGCCACGAGAGCGCGGGGGCAGCGCTGTTCCCGGTGGCCATCGTCATCGCCACCGACATCGGCGCCTATTTCACCGGACGCCGCTTCGGCGGCCGGAAGATCGCCCCGGCGATCAGTCCGAGCAAGACCTGGTCGGGCCTCGGCGGAGGCATGGCGGCAAGCGCGCTCGTGGCGGTCCTGCCCGCGCTGATCTGGTACGAGGACCATCCCGTGAGCCTCGTGTTGATGCTCTGCGGCATCGGCATGGCCGCTGCTGTCGCCGCCCAAGCCGGCGATTTCTTCCAATCGTGGATGAAGCGCCGCGCCGGCGTGAAGGATTCCGGCAAGTTGATCCCCGGCCACGGTGGCCTGTTCGACCGGGTGGACGGGCTGCTGGCCGTGTGCTTTACCATCGGGATTCTGATGCTCGGCACCATTTTCTTGGCCCTTGTCCGCGGCGAGTCCCTCTTGCCGTCGCCGGCCTGAATCGCCAGTCTGAACCCATGCGTTCCATCTCCGTCCTCGGCGCGACCGGATCGATCGGCGCTTCCACGCTCGATCTCATCCGCCGCAATCGTGAGCAGTGGCGGGTCGTAGCCCTCACCGCCAACGGCAATGCCGCTGAACTGGCCGCACTAGCCCGGGAATTTTCCGCCGAGACAGCCGTTGTTGCTGATGAGGCCTGCCTGCAGGCGCTGCGCGAGAGCCTTTCGGGAACCCCCACCGTGGCGGCCGCCGGCAGCACAGCCCTCATCGAGGCGGCGGCGTGCCCGGTGGACGTTACCGTGGCCGCGATCGTCGGCTGCGCCGGGCTCGCGCCGACCATGGCCGCGATCGAGCAGGGCAACACCATCGCGCTGGCCAACAAGGAAGCGCTGGTTTCGGCGGGCGAAGTGATGACCGCCGCCGTGACCCGCTCCGGCGCAACATTGCTGCCGGTCGATTCCGAGCACAACGCGATCTTCCAGTGCCTTGCCGGCAACGATCTCGCCCATGTTCGCTGGATCACGCTGACCGCCAGTGGCGGCCCCTTCCGCGACTGGCCAGCCGAGCGCCTCGCACACGCCACTCCGGCCGAGGCGGTCAAGCATCCCAACTGGTCGATGGGCTCCAAGATCAGCGTCGACAGCGCCACGATGATGAACAAGGGCCTTGAATATATCGAAGCCTATCACCTGTTTCCCGTCGGCACGGAGCGCCTGCGGATCATCGTTCACCCGCAGTCGATCGTCCATTCCATGGTTGAATATCGCGACGGTTCGACGCTGGCCCAGCTTGGCCCGTCCGACATGCGCGTGCCGATCGCCTCGGCACTGGCCTGGCCGGCGCGGATGGACACGCCCTGCGCCCCGCTGGACCTGGCCGCGATCGGCGAACTCACGTTCCGCGCGCCCGACGAGCAGCGGTTTCCAGCCACGCGGCTGGCGCGCGAAGCCGCGGCGGCGGGTGGTGGGGCGGCCGCAGTCCTCAATGCCGCTAACGAAGTGGCCGTGGCCGCGTTTCTCGGTGGTAAGCTGCCGTTCACCCATATCGCCGCACAAGTGGAGCGAACCCTGGGTGCTTTCGCGGCGCGCGCGCCGGCTTCGCTCGACGAGGTCATCGCGCTCGATGCCGAAGCACGAGCCCGGACGCGGGAAATGATGGAACTGGCCTGACCCTGATGACTCAATCGCCCTCCGTCCTGATGATGCTGGTGGGCTTCGTGCTCCTGCTCGGCCCGCTAGTGGTTATTCACGAGCTCGGCCATTACCTTGTGGCGCGCTGGTGCGGCGTGAAGGCGGACGCCTTTTCGGTCGGCTTCGGCAAGGAGCTGTTCGGGCGGACCGACCGGCGCGGCACGCGGTGGAAGGTCTCGGCCATTCCGCTCGGCGGCTATGTCCAGTTTTCCGGCGACATGGACCCGACTTCGCGCCCCGATGATGCAAAGTTCGCCCATCTGACAACGGACGAGCGCGCCCAGACCTTCAATGCCAAGCCGCTGTGGCAGCGGGCGGCGATCGTTGCCGCCGGTCCGCTGACCAACTTGCTGTTCGCTGTATTGATCTTCTCAGCCTTCAACCTCGCCTTCGGCAAGGTCGTCGCTCCGCCGGTCGTGGCTCATTTCGCCGAGAAATCCGCCGCGCGGGATGCTGGCATCCGGGTCGGTGACCGCATCATTGCGGTGAGCGGGCAGGGGGTTGATCAGTTCCCCGACATCGTGGGGCTGGTCGTCCCATATCCAGGCATGACCGTCCCGGTCACCGTCGCGCGCGACGGGCGTGAGCAGGTCATTCCCGTGCGCCTCGAAGCCAAGCTCCTGACCGATCGGTTCGGCAACGAAAGCCGTGTCGGTCGGCTGGGTATTTCTCCCGGTCAGGCGAATATCGTCCCGGTAGGCCTGATCGAGGCCGTGTCCCTGGCTGGCAAGCAGACATGGGGTATCGTTCGGATGCTTGGGGTCGGCATCAAACAGATCGTCACGGGCCAGCGCCCGCTGACCGAACTGGGCGGCCCGATCAAGACCGCGAAGTATTCGGGCGAGCAGCTCAGCCTGGGCTGGCTCTCGTTCGCGTCCTTCGCCGCCTTCATTTCGATAAACCTCGCGTTCATCAATCTCCTGCCAATTCCCGCACTCGACGGGGGGCACCTGGCGCTTTACGCGGCGGAGGCGATCCGCCACAGGCCGCTGGATGCCCGCAGTCAGGATTGGGCATACCGGACGGGACTGGCCTTCGTTCTGGCCTTGATGCTGTTCGTTACGCTCAATGATCTCGCCGCCCTCCTGCCAAGTGGCGGGAGCTGAAATGAATCCGGGTAAAACCACCGGAAATCTTGCCATCTCTGGGTAGCTGCACCGGACAGATTGCTTGATTGGGGAAGCTGCATCGGGCAGAGGGCAGCGACTGCCCGGATGGGCCAGTTTCGCCTGCAGGGCAGGGATCGGGATTTGTGCGTCGATGAAGGGACGGAATATGGTCAACAACGCGGCGCATCGCCGGTCCTCGGCGCTGGTCCTGGCCTTGATGGGAACGACCTTCCTCGCGCCGGCAGATCTCCTTGCCCAGACGACAACAGGCACCGCATCCACGGCCACAGCTGCGCCCACCGCACCGGTCGAGTCTCCGCCGCCCGCTCCCGTAATCATCCAGCGCATCAATGTGACCGGGAACCAGAGGCTCGAGCCGGATACGGTGCTGTCCTACATTCGGCTGCGCCCCGGCCAGCCCTATAGCGAGGCCGCGGCCGACCAGGCGCTGAAGGACCTGTTCGCGACCGAACTGTTTGCCGACGTCCAGGTCCGCCAGGAAGGCGGCGTGGTGACCATTCAGGTCAAGGAAAACCCGGTCATCAACCGCATCGTGTTTGAGGGCAACAAGCGCCTCAAGGAAGAGAAGATCACGCCGGAGATAAAGCTGGCCCCGCGCCAGATATTCACCAGGTCAAAGGTTCGCGCCGACGTTGCGCGGATCATCGAACTCTACAAGCGCCAGGGCCGCTTCGCCGCGACGGTCGAGCCGAAGATGGTCCAGCTTGACCAGAACCGTGTCGATATCGTGTTCGAGATCAGCGAAGGCCCCAAGTCCAAGGTTCGCCAGATCAATATCATCGGAAACAAGGTGTTTTCCGATGGCGAGCTGCGCAGCGAGATGGTTACGAAGCAGGCCCGCAGCTTCCGCTTCATGTCGTCCCGCACCAGTTACGACCCGGATCGCATGGCCTATGACCAGCAGAAGTTGCGGCAGTTCTACCTAACGAAGGGCTATGCCGATTTCCGCGTGATTTCGGCGGTGGCCGAGCTTACGCCGGACAAACACGACTTCATCATCACCTATGTGGTTGAGGAAGGAAAGCGGTACAAGTTCGGTGACGTGAAGGTCGAAAGCCAGCTGCGCGACTTTGATGGCGAAGCGCTGTCGAAGCGCCTGCCGATGAAGAAGGGTGACTGGTACAACGCCAAGCTCGTCGAGGATACGATCGACAAGCTGAACCAGACTGCCGGCAACTACGGCTATGCCTTCGCCGACGTGCGGCCCGCCTATGACCGTAACAAGGATGATCTCACCATGGGGATCACCTTCCAGATCGCAGAGGCGCCACGCGTTTATGTTGAGCGGATCGACGTCAACGGCAATACGCTGACCCAGGACAAGGTGGTGCGCCGCGAGTTCCGTCTGGCCGAAGGCGATGCGTTCAATTCGCTCCAGGTCAAGCGCTCGACCAACCGCATCAAGTCGCTCGGCTACTTCCAGGAGAAGTTCGAGGTCGAACAGAAGCCCGGCTCCGCGCCGGACCGCATCGTGCTGGAAGCCAACGTGGAAGAGAAGCCCACCGGCGAACTCCAGCTCTCCGCGGGCTTTTCCTCGATCGAAAGCTTCATCTTCCAGGCCTCGATCCAGCAGCGCAATTTCCGTGGCCGCGGTCAGACCGTCGGCATCAGTGGCTCCTATTCGCGCTATTCGAAGAGCGTCGAGCTGAGCTTCACCGAGCCTTACGTGTTCGACCGCAATGTGTCGTTCGGTGGCAACATCTACCGGCGTGACTACAACTCGTTCAACTACCTGAACGCAAACCGGAACGATCTCTACAAGCAGGCCACCACCGGTTTCCAGCTGCGCCTGGGCATTCCCCTGACCGAGTATCTCAGCCTGGTTGGCCGCTATACGCTCAACTTCGACAAGGTGACGCTGGATCAGGCGACCTACTATTCGAACGGGGTGTGCGATCCCGCTCTGGCCGGGCGCTATCTTTGCGATGCCATCGGCAGCCGCTCCAGTTCGATTCTCGGCACGTCGCTCATCTACGACACGCTCGACAATCGCGCCCGCCCGACCCGCGGCAACTCGGCGTCGATAAGTGCTGACTTTGCCGGGCTGGGCGGTTCGGTCAAATACCTCCGGTTCCGTGGCAATGCGGCGAAGTACTGGCCTCTGGGCAAGGGCTTTGTCTTCTCCGTCTCCGCCGAGGCGGGTGCAATCAAGGCTTTGCAGAAACGCTACGACAGCACCGGGGCTCGGGTCGAGGACGTATACCTGACCGATCGATTTTATCTCGGCGAACCGGATATTCGGGGCTTCGACATTCGCGGCATCGGTCCCCGCATCCTGCGCAAGCCGGTCGATACTGCCTCGCCCACTGGTTTCTCGGAAAACCGCGATACCTGGCAGGACGATGCGCTTGGCGGCAAATATTATTACCAGGGCAGGGCGGAGCTCGAGATTCCGCTCGGTTCCGGCGCTCGAGAGATGGGCATCCGTCCGTCGATCTTCGCGGACGTCGGTGCCGTCTGGGGCATTCGCCAGCCTGTCCTAAACGATGTTTACACGCAGACCTGCACAACAACCGATGCCTCCGGCAATCCGGTGACCAACCAATCCTACAAATCTGTGCTTGTCGGTTCTGCTGCTGCTGCGGACCCCGGCTGCTCAGTCGCGCTCCAGTCGCGTGAGTTCTATCTGGGCGATTCCGTCAGGCCGCGGCTCTCCATCGGCATCGGCTTCAACTGGAACTCGCCATTCGGCCCGTTCCGCCTCGACTTCGCAAAGGCGCTGATGAAGCAGCCAGGCGACGATCCCAAGACCTTCACTTTCAACGTGGGAACCCAATTCTGATGACCAAGCTTCTGACTTCCGCCGCGCTTGCTGCCGCCCTTGCCCTAGGCGTCGCCACTTCGGCTACCGCCGCCGCTCCGGCCGCACCGGCAGCCGCCGGTCCGGAAATCGCCTATGCCAATCCGGATGGGGTGATCCAGGCCAGCAATGCGTACCAGGTCGCCAACCAGCAGCGGCAGACCACCTACAAGGCCCAGTTCGACGCCTTCGAGAAGCGCCGCGGCGAGCTCGCTGCCCAGATGCAGGGACTACAGCAGGCTTTCGAGAAGGCTCGCACCGCTCCCAATCCGAACCAGGCTTCGCTGCAGCAGCAGGCCCAGCAGATTCAGGCGCTGCAGCAGTCGGCCCAGACCGAGCTGCAGCAGCTGTCGCAGCCGATCGCCTATTCGCAGGCCTATGTGCAGGAGCAGATCGGCGACAAGCTGCCCGCCGCGATCAACGCCGCGATGCAAAAGCGCGGTGTGAAGCTGCTGCTCAGCCAGGAAACCGTGCTTCTCGAGAGCCCGACCTATAACCTCAACCCGGCCATCGTTGCCGAGCTCAATGCGCTGATCCCCAGTGCCCAGATCGTGCCGCCGGCCGGCTGGGAGCCCCGCCAGATCCGCGAGGCCCGGGCCCAGCAGCAGGGCGCCGCCGCTCCCGCTGCTCCATCGACGGCCGCGCAGCCCTCGGGCCGCTGATCCGGCGACCATCATGAGCGAAGTCGAAGGCAATACGCAGGCCGCAAGGTCCCTTGATATAAAGGGCATCCTTGCGGCTTTGCCGCATCGGTACCCGATGTTGCTCGTGGACCGGGTCGTGGCGCTTGTCCCCGACGAGTCCATCCATGCGGTCAAGGCGGTGAGCTTCAACGAGGATTTCTTCCAGGGTCACTTTCCTGGTCGCCCGATCATGCCGGGTGTGCTCCAGATCGAGGCGTTGGCCCAGGCCGCAGGCATCCTCGCCGTGGAGAGCCTCGGCCTTTCCGGTTCGGGCAAGCTGGTCTACTTCATGGCGATCGAGGAAGCGAAGTTCCGCACCCCGGTGGAACCTGGCGTACTGCTCGATCTCCACGTCAGCTTCGTCCAGAAGCGCAGTCGGGTGTGCAAGTTCGCCGGCAAGGCCATGCTGGGCGACAAGGTCGCGACCGAAGTCGGCTTCACGGCGATGATCGCGGATAGCTGAGGGGGAGCCCTCTCCGCTTGATTTCCCGGGCGTCGGACGCTATGCGCCCCGCTTCCAGTTTCAGGCCGGTCGGAACCGGCCATTGCGGAAAGTGAAAACCATGAAGGCCGATCTCCACCCCGACTATCACATGATCAAGGTCCAGATGACCGATGGGACCGTGTTCGAAACCCGCTCCACCTGGGGCAAGGAAGGCGACACGCTGACCCTCGACATCGATCCGACCTCGCATCCGGCGTGGACCGGTGGCACCCGGCAGCTCGACCAGGGCGGCCGCGTTGCCCAGTTCAACAAGCGCTTCGGCGGGCTCACGCTCAAGAAGTAAGCTTCGGCTTTTCCATGGACACGAAGAAGGCGGCCCTGCGGTCGCCTTTTTTGTTGCGCGATTTTCAGCCCAGGACCGGCAAGTGGAAGGGTGACACGGGTGACACTGTGTCACCCACCGTTGTGCGGGTCTTATTCATGTGAGATCAGGGTGTTGCGCATGATAGTGGATGGGTGACACTTTCACGCGCGATTTTTTCCGATCTGCTGTCAAAGAGCATGCGATCAGGGGATCGCGCGGGGAGGATGACAGGCCGCGGCAATGTAGGACAGCGGGATTTCGGCAGGCCTTCGCAAGGACGGGGAGCCATGAACTTTTCTCTTCCCATCCGGAGCCGCTTGTGCAAATGCGCAGCCCCTGTCCGGGCCCCCTTGAATGG
>DASTGC010000251.1:0-10421 GCA_035719485.1 Novosphingobium sp. | reverse complement strand
CCGTGCCCTGCCCCGACGACAGCTTCGATTTCCTCGCCTGCCGCTTTTCGGTCCACCACTGGCGCGATGTAACCACGGGGCTGGGCGAGGCTCGGCGCGTGCTGCGGCGGGGCAGCCCGGCCCTTTTCGCCGATGTCGTCGCCCCGGCCTGGGCGGCCTCGGACACCCACCTGCAAGCGGTCGAGCTGCTGCGGGATCCGTCACATGTGCGCGATTACAGCGAGGCCGAGTGGTGCCGGATGCTTGGTGCCGCAGGCTTTGCCATCGATGGCATCACGCGTGGCCGCCTGAGGATGGACTTTGCCGACTGGACCGCGCGCATGCGCACTTCCGCTGACCGGGCGGAGGCGATCAGGACACTGCAATCCCTCGCCAGCGAAGAGGTGCGGGAGCACTTCGCGGTCGAGGCAGATGGCTCGTTCACCATCGACACGATCCTGATCGAGGCCGCCTAGCGGCTTACGCGCGCGGAACGCCATAGGCGTCGAGCATGCGCGAGATCTCGGCCCGGCGCCGCGCGAGCGCGGTGTCGACCTGCCGCAGCAGGACCGGGTCATCCTTGCGCACGCCGACCGACAGGTCGAAGGCCATCGGCCAGCGGTTGGCGTCGAGCCACGGCTGGACCGGCTCCAGCCGCAAGGCCGCACCAGGTCGAGCGGTACCAAGGCCGACTGGTGGCCAGCATCGGCGAGGCCGTGGCGATCCCCGGCCACAGGTTGCACCGGCCCTGCCCCACCGTGTTACGGACATAGCCGCTGCGCTGCGCCCACTAATTCCCGGCGACGGTCGGCAAAAAACGAGGGCGAAGCATGACCTCGCCCTCTCCGTGGATGGCAGCGCTATTCGCCGAGGCTGATGTAATGATCCAGCGTCTGATGCATGTGCCGGATGCGCACTTCCTGGTATTCGGACAGCGTGACCTTCTTGGTCTTCGCCGCCCGGAGGCCGCGCTGAATTGATTCGATATTATCGACGTCCTGCTGGAGGATGTAGCCAAGCGAACCGAGCCCGGGGATATCGGCCAGGGAATCGTCAAATCCGGCCTCGATCGTGGGGCCCGATGGCGGGCGTTCACCCTCAAAGGGCAGGAAGAGCATCGTCTCCCAGATGCATTCCTCCGGATTCTTGCCGGGGCGGAAGCGATAGGCCAGCGGCGCGCCGAGAGTGGGCCAGACAAAGAAGTGCGGGAACACGAAATATTCCACCGTATCGAGAACCTGGGCAGTCGACAGATGTGATACATCGACGCCGCACTGCTCCGCTTGCAGGATTTTGGCCAGACGCGTCATCGCTTGCCGCGCGGTTTCGCCCGGCATCAACTTGGCATCCTCCCGCGCGGCTACCGCCGGGCTATAATTAGCGAGGTAGCACTTAAGTATGGCCTCTTCGGACGGCCGCGGCTTGTAGTTGCTTGTCGGCACCCCGATCGGCGTGTGCATGCGGCTGAAGTGGGGCTCGTCGGGCCATACGTCGTACTGCGTGATCGTATCCGCGCTCATGATGCAGGTGTGCGAGTGGGATTCGGTGACATGAAAGGACTCGATGAAGGCCTCCATGCACACCTTCCAGTTCACGCGCATATGCTTGAGGACGTTCACCGCCATGAAGCGCTTGCTATAATCCCACTCCGGCACGCTGGCGAACTGGTCGACCATCTTGCCGAGGTAGCTCTCGAGCGACTGCGCGTTCTGATCGAAGTTTACGAAGACGAACCCGTTCCACTGCTCGCAGCGGACTTCCGGAAGGCGATGGGTATCCTCCTTCACTTGCGGGAAATCCCACTTGCACGGCACGACGGTGAGCGACCCGTCCAGCGCCCAGGTAAACCCGTGGAACGGGCACTTCAGTTCATCCTTGTGCTGCAGGTTGTCGGTGCACAGCTCACGCCCGCGATGGAGGCAGGAGTTCACGAACGCCCTGATCGACCCGTCTTCCTGGCGGATAACGAGGACCGATTCGCCAGCATTGCGATAGACCGCGGTATCGCCCGGGTTAGGGATGTCATAGGACCAGCAGGCATATTGCCAAACCCGCGGCCACATCCTGGTGTTTTCCAGGTCGAAGAATTCCTGCGAGTAATAGCGCGTGGATTCGACCGGGGCGGTGCCCAGCGTGTGCTCCGGACTGTCGAGCAGGGTTGCCGGGATATCCTCCCCGACATCCAGCGACAGCACGTCCACCAACCGGCCTGGACGAACCAGGCTGTTATCATAGGCAAGGATGCTGCCATCGAATTCAGGGTTCATGTCTCCGTCTCCAGTCAGGGAAAATCCAGCGCCGGCTTTGCCATTAGGTATGCGCCGGCGTACAGTATACCGACTACCGCGTCATGGCAATCAGCGCGCCGGGCTATCCTTACACCTGCTGAATGCTATCGTCGCACCAAACAGAAATTGGGGAAGACGCTCATGAAGACCCGACATCGTCTCTTGCACGCGATCCTGATCGCCGGCGTGCTGGGATCTGCTCAGGCGCTCGCGCAGCCGGCGCCGGCACCTGCGCCCGTTGCTGACAACCTGCCAACCTGGGATCAACAGGTCGAGTTGCTGAAGGGCATCGGCGATGAGCTTGCCGCCGAATCCGGGCGGCTGGATACGTCCGAGCGAAAGCAGGAGATGTATCGCTATGTTATGGGCGCGGTCGCCGATGGCTGGCTCCACTACGTAATGCAGGACCCGGCACGCCCCACCTGGATGCCTGAGTGGAACTATGCCCTCAACTACGGCGGGCCAAACCCGGACTATGCCTACAAGCATACTCTGATCGATCCCAAGGGCATCTACCGCATCTCCGGATATCGAGGGACTTCGCTGTTCGTGGAGATTACCCAACAGGTTCCGGAATTCCTGATGCCGCTGGTAGAGGGCAAGCCCCAGGCGCCCTCGCCCGGAACCTGGGACTTAGACATGCTGAAGATCCGGAAGGACGGGTATTTCAGCGTTATCCTCAGCGCCGAGCGTCCTGCCGGCTATATCGGCGATTGGTGGCAGCTTTCGCCAAAAACCCATTCTCTACTCATGCGCCAGACCCAGTATGACTGGTCGCACGAGCAGGACCCGCGGATCGCGATCGTCCGGCTTGACCCCGCGCAGCCTGCCGGCCCGGCCGAGATTTCGAGGCGGATCGGGATGTTGCGAGAATATACCAAGGGCCTTATCCAGATGGGAATGCGGTTGACCCGCTGGTATCGAGACCGGGTCGGCATCAACACCATCCGCATCTCGCCGATGATGAAGGCGGAAAAGCCTTTTCCTGGACAGACTTACCTTGACGGCGCCTTTCAGATTATGGACGATGAGGCGCTGATTGTAGAGACCGCCATTCCCGAAAAGTGCCGCTACTGGCAGATCCTGCTTGCCGACGACCGATTCGCCACGATCGACTGGGTCAACCACCAAACCAACCTCAACGGCTTCACAGCCCGGCGCGACAAGGACGGCAAGTTCCGAGCGGTCATCTCGGCCAGAGACCCGGGCGTGCCCAACTGGCTCGACACCGCCGGCGAGCCCTGGGGCATCATCCAGATGCGCTGGAACCACTGCTCCTCGACACCGGAGCCGACGGTGCGCAAGGTCGCCTTTGCCGAGGTGCGCAAGAACCTGCCCGAAGATACCCCGGTGATGACGGCAGAGCAGCGCCAGGCAGCCTTGCTGAAGCGCCGGGAATCCGCCCAGTTCCGGCGCCTGTGGTAACTGGCGCCGGCTGAGCATTCACCGGCCCAGCTGCTTGCTCAGGCCGGCGGCGGCATGGCCTCGCGCAGGAAGTTTGTGGCGAGCCGCCATGAATCCGTGGTGGCGGGAGCATTGTGCATGTGCCGGGCCGGCCCGGTGAACGCGTGCCCTGCGCCTTCGTAGACGCGGATGGTGTGGGCGATGCCCGCCGCGTCGAAACGGCGGCTGAGGTCGGCGAGGAGCTCGGGCGGCAGCAGCGCGTCGTCGGCCCCGCTGATCAGCAGAACCGGCGAGCGGATCGACCAGATCATGTCGCGGGCATGGGCCGGCCGCTTGGAGGTCAGCTCCTCGAAAAATGGTTGGCTCAGGAAGAAGATCACGGTGGCCGACACGTGCCGGTCGAGCGCGGCGGCCATCAGGGTCATCGTTCCCCCGGTACAATAACCCCACAGGGCGACCCGGCCCGGATCGACGTCGGCCTGGCTTCGCGCCCAATCTACCCCCGCGAGAATATCGAAGGTCCCCTCGACGAAGTCCAGTTCGCCGATCGCCGCGATCACTTCGGTAAAGTCGTCGTAGTCGTCCGGCCGCGACGGGCCCCTGCCCCGATAATAATCGGGCGTGATCGTCACGTAGCCGAGCCGGGCAAGATCCTCGGCGGTCTTCCGCCCGAAGGCGTTGAGCCCCATCGCCTCCATCCCGAACACCACCGCGGGGTAGCGCCCCGGCTGCCCCGGCCGGGCAACGAAGGCGGGCAAGGTCCCGCCGTCGCGCCCACGCAGGGCCACCATCTCCGTCGTGATCTCCATCAGCCGCTCCTTGTCTGCCTGGGTTCGCCGGTTCAGGCGGCGGCTACCACCCCTCGCCCGATCATCTCCTCGATCTCGGCGGGAGCAAAGCCGCACTCACCCAGGATCTCGCGGCTGCTCTGGCCGATGACGGGCGGCGCATGCCGGAACTGTACCTGCGCATTGCCAAAGGAAAACAGCGCGCCGGGTTGATCGAGCCGGCGGTAAACCGGATGGGCGAAGGTGGCGACGAGGCCCGCGGCAATATTGTCGGGATCGGCGAGGAAAGCCTCGCGCTGGTTTTCCGTCGCACGGACTGCCTGCCCGCCCGCGCCCCGGACGGCTGCGATTGCCGTAGCGCAGTCCCGCGCTGCCATGGCCTGTTCCAGCGCGCCCACATCCGCCGCGCCCATGGCACCCAGCAGCCGGGCATGGGCTCCGTCAGCCTCCGTCACGGTCATGATCCAACCATCGGCGCAGTGAAACAGCCGGCGCTGCGGCGAGGTACCCATTTGTGCATGATCCAGCCGGGCGTAGGGCGTCAGCGATCCGTCGGCGAGGCGCACCGTCTCGCGCATGGTCATCATCCCCGCGCCCAGCAGGGACGCATTGACCGCGCGGCCCTTTCCGTCCGCCTTGCGCTGGAGCAGCGCGATCAGCGTCGCGATTGCCGATGCCATCGCACACTGGTGGTCCATCATGCCGAAGCGGAACCAGGTCGGCCGGTTGCCTTCGCCCGCCCCTTCATATTCCCAGCCGCAGGAGGACTGCATCATCTGATCGTAGCCGGGCCAATCCTTGCTGGGCCCGGTCGGTCCGTAGGAACTGACGTGGCAGAAGATTGCCTGCGGATTGATGGCGCTGACTGCCTCGTAATCCAGCCCGAGCTTGCGGGCGGCGGGCATGCGCAGGTTGTGATGGACCACGTCGGCCCATTCGATCAGCCGTTTCAGGACAGCTTGTCCTTCGGGCTGCTTGAGATCCGCCGCGATCCCGCGCTTGTTGCGCTGGCAACCATTGAAGGCCCATTCCACGTTGCGCAGGGGATCGCCGGCCGGCACTTCCAGCTTGATCACATCCGCGCCCATGTCGGCCATGATCATCGGAGCCAGGGGGCCCGCCAGGTAATTGCCAAGGTCCAGCACCTTGACGCCGGCCAGGGGCAAGGCTCCCGCTCCGCCCGAAGATGACGTCCGTCCAGCAGCGGCCCGCGGTGTCCAGCCGGCAACGACATCGCGGCCACTGTCGAGCGGCGGGGCGGCATGGCGAACCGCGGCCGGCGGCTGAACCCCGATTGGCGGCCCCGGCTGAGTCGTAGGGCCGAGCACGGGATCGTTCACTTCGATCGCATAGCCGTTGATACGCGCCTGCTCGTCGTCATAGAGTTCCCCGAGCGCAAGGCACGGTGCCACGGCGATGTCGTTTTCGCGCAGCTCGGCGATCCATTCGGCGCGGGTGCGCGTGCGGAACACGACCGCGTTTACCGCATCGCTTGGGATATTGAAGCTCGGCGACGGAAATTCGCGGAGCAGTCTCTCGCGCTCTTCCGGATCCATCTGGGAAATTCCGGCGGCCATCGAGGGGACCTTGTCGGGATTGCTCATCACGTGCATCCACAGGCCATCCGAGCACTGGTAGATCGTCGCCATGACCTTGCGGATATGGCCGCCATCAAGGCTGGGAGTGCTCTGCTCGGCCTTGTTCCACAGCATCAGCAGCGACGACATCGCACCCTGGATCAGGCTAGTGTCGACGCGACCGCCGCCCAGCCGGTCGCGGCTGAGCAGGCGGCCGAGAATGCCGATCGCGCAGAGATAGGCCGACCCGCCATCGCCCAGCCGGAAGCGGACGAAGCCGGGCCCATCGCGGCCGATCGGGGGCTGCTCGTCAAACACGCCAGCCTCGGCCAGCACCAGCCCCTCGTCAACCGGCGTGGCGGCGCGCGGGTGATCGGCCGGCCACGAACCGATCCGGCCCACAATCAGGTGCGGAAAGCGCGCCGCAAGGGCTGCCGGCTCCAGCAGTCCGCCGGCGAGGTCAGCGTCGCTGTCATGGATGAAAATGTCGGCTGCCCCAAGCAGCCGCGCCAGTTCGGCTTGTCCCTCCGGCGAACCGGTATCCAGCTCCAGCGAGGCCTTGGAACGATTGTGCACGGCAAAGGCACCGGGATCCGCCTTGCGCAGCGGATCGCCGCCAATCGGTTCGATCCGGACCACGTCGGCACCCACTTCGGCCAGCAGCAGCGCAGCAAGCGCCGCCGCAAGACCGCCGCCCAATTCCACGATCCGGATGCCGCTCAGCGCCTGATCTGACATGGTCTCTCCCGCTATCTATACCAACCGGTTGCACGCTCATCCCCATTGCCGGGATGGAAACTCCCGCAGCCGGGGTGATGACAGCTCAATGGTGCCAGTCATGCCAGAAAGCAACAGACTGTAAGCATTGGAGTGCGAGCGAACTTAGCTGAATTTGCCGTTGTTGCCAGCTGCCGGTCTCGATAGATTGCCTGAAAAAGGGGGAAACGGGATGGTCTGGTTTACGGGCAAGGGCGCGGCCGCGCTCATTCTGGCTGCTATGTTGGCGGCCTGCAAGGCGGCTCCGGCCGCGGAAACAGGTGCGGATTGGGCCAGTTACGATGGCCCCACCGCGCAGCATTACAGTCCGCTTGACCAGATCAGGGAAGACAACGTCGGGCGACTGGGGCTGGCCTGGTACTACGATATCGATGTCGGCGGCAGCAGCATGACCGCGCCCGTCGCCGCCGATGGCGTACTCTATTTTGCGGCCGGGCGCAGCCAGGTGCATGCGATGGACGCAGCTACCGGAAAGCTCCTATGGAAATATGATCCCAATGTCGGCGAACTGGCCGGGGATCGCATGCGCCCGGCCTGGGGCAGCCGCGGCATCGCCTATGCCAAGGGCCGCGTCTTCGTCGGCACCATGGACGGGCGGTTGATTGCCCTCGATGCCCGCACCGGACGCGAGCTGTGGACCGCGATGACGGTCGAGAAGGGCGACGGGCGCTATATCACAGGTGCCCCGTGGGTATTCGGCAACAAGGTGGTGATCGGGCATGGCGGTGCCGACTTCGCCATGGTCCGCGGCTATGTCACGGCCTACGATCAGGCAACCGGCACCCAGGCGTGGCGCTTCTATACCGTGCCGGGCGATCCGGCAAAGGGCTTCGAGAACAAGGCCATGGAGCGGGCGGCCAAGACCTGGACGGGCCAGTGGTGGAAGCATGGCGGTGGCGGCACTGTGTGGAATGCCATGGCCTACGATCCCAGGTTCAATCGCCTGTATATCGGCACCGGCAACGGTTCACCGTGGAACCAGAAGCTCCGCAGCCCAGGCGGTGGCGATAACCTCTACCTCTGCTCGATTATCGCGCTCGACGCCGATACCGGGGAATATGTCTGGCACTACCAGGTGAACCCGGGCGAAACCTGGGATTACAATGCAGCCATGGACATTGAACTCGCCGACCTCCCAATCGGTGGCAAGCTGCGGCCGGTCATCCTCCATGCGCCCAAGAACGGCTTCTTCTATGTTATCGATCGCGAGACCGGCAAACTGCTCTCGGCCGAGCCATTCGCACGGCAGAACTGGGCTGTCAGGATTGACCTGGCTACCGGGCGGCCGATCGAGCGGCCGGAAGCCCGCTACCCCGGCGGCAAGCCGGCGATCGTCTATCCCTCGCCGATCGGGGCACATCCGCTGGAGGCGATGTCGTTCAATCCCCGGACGGGCCTTGTCTATATGCCCACCGAGGATCGCGGCGCCGTATTCATCGATCCGCCGTCGCTCAAGGACTGGACCCCGCGCGACGGCCAGCGGATCAACACCGGGCTCGGAGTCCCGCCCATGGGCCTTAAGCCGGATGCGCCGAGCTCCGCCCTGCTGGCGTGGAACCCGGTGACGCAGAAGCCTGCCTGGAAGATTCCGGGCGACCGGCCGCAGGGCATTGGCGGGACGGCTACCACCGCCGGAAACCTCGTCCTGTTCGGAAGAGGCAATGGGCAGTTCACGATCGTCAGCGCCACGACCGGAAAGCAGCTGTGGGCGTTCGACGCGCAGACCGCCGTATTGGCCCAGCCGATCACCTATCTTGCCGGCGGGCGGCAATATATCTCGGTCATCGCCGGCTCACGCCTGCGTACGGTTGAAGGCAGTGGTGCCGTGTGGGATTACCGGACCCAGAAATGGCGTATGCTGACCTTCGCTCTCGACGGCAAGGGCAACCTGCCGAAGCCAGTCGGCCAGGTTGCGCCATTGGTGACCGAACCTGGCTTCACAGTCGATCCAGCCCGCGCAGCGCTCGGCGCTACGGTATTCGCGCAGCGCTGCCGGGTCTGTCACGGCCCGGCAGTGATCTCCGGTGGCGCGGCCCCCGAGTTGCGACGGTCGACCGTGGTTGCGGACCCGGCTGCCTTTGCCTCCGTCCTGCACGACGGCCTGCTGGTCGCGCGCGGCATGCCGCAATTCCCTGAGCTTACCACCGACGAACTGGCGGGCTTGCGACACTACATCCGGCAACGGGCCCGCGAAACCTCGTCAACCACGCAGGCCAACGAATAGCTTCGATCGGGTGTAACCTTCGCCCGGGTGGCAACCGCGGCGAGAATGTGGGCACGTGGCCGACGGCAACGAAAAGATGACGGCTGTGCGGTGCCGCGGCGGCACACGGCTTTCGCCTCAGTGATAGCTGCGGCCCCCGTCAGTCGCCAGGGTTGCGCCAGTCACGATCGAGGACGCGTCGCTCAGCAGGAACAGGATACATTCGACGATCTCCATCGAAGTGGCGACCCGGCCCATAGCGTAGCGGCTTGCCGCCGTGCTGAGATCCGCGCCGCCGAGCGACAGGCGCCCGGTTTCCGTATCCACAAGGCCGGGGCAAACCACGTTGACCCGGATATCGGGTGCCAGTGCGGCCGCCATGGTCTTGGTAAGGCCGATCAGTCCGGCCTTGGCGGCCGTATAGCCGGGCGCACCCGCGGTGGTGGGCACGAGGGCCTGGGCCGATGCCACGTTGACGATGGAGGCATGGCCGGCGGCCCGGCGCAGCAGCGGCAACGCGCCCTGCGAGAGCCGAAACGGGCCTGTAAGATTGACGTCGAGAATGCGCTGCCACTCCCGCATCGGCAGGGTATCGAAGGGAGACCTGCCGGTTACCGCGGCATTGTTGACGATACCGTGGAGCGTGTCGGTCATCGTCGCCAGCTTCTCGAGCGCGGCGTCCAGCGCCTCCATGTTGCCGAGATCAAACGCCAGGATCTGCACGCCTGGGATTTCGGCGAGCGGCAGCAGTTTCTCTTCCTTGCGCCCGCAGGCGATCACCTTCGCGCCACGCTCCGCGAGAGTGGTCGTGACCATCTTGCCCACGCCTGAAGAAGCGCCCGTCACGAGGACGGTGCGTCCGGTGAAGTCGCCCACCGCGGTGGCGGGTTGTGTTGAAGCTGCCATCTGGCTGTGTCCCATCCGATTGAAGCTGAAGTCGTTGCCGGCCCTCACGGAGCCAGCTTTGTTATTGGTCCTGCCGTGACCGCGAAGAAAAGCGGCCGGTCACCCGAGTCTGGGAGGCGCCCGGCCGCTTCTTCCTATCCTTGCGGCTCAGACCCGGCAGCGCAACCCGCCCGAACCGAGCCCCAGCCGCTCGCTCAGTTTACCAGGAGCGAGCGCAGGTTGTCGCGCATGATGCCCTTGACGATCTGCGGATCGAAGCCTTCCAGCGATTCCGTGAATTCCGCCGGCTCGGCCAGGCCTTCGGCATGGGGAAAGTCAGACCCCATGATCACCCGGCCGGCGCCGATTCGCTTCACCAGTTCGGCGGTATTGTCCTCGTGGAACGGCACGACATAGACATTCCGCTTGAACATTTCCGACGGGTGCGCGGGCAGCGGACCGCCCGGCCAGTCCCCAAACCGGCCCCACATCGCCGCCTTGTTGAGCGACTTCAGCAGGT